>JANNCG010000328.1:0-3301 GCA_031386385.1 Myxococcales bacterium | reverse complement strand
AGAACATGTCCGAACAATTACTTGAACGATTTTTTTCGCCCTCAAAGTAAAGCTCGAAGGTGGAGTCCTTTTGTGAAAGAACTTCTTCAACAATACGCATTTATGAGACCCTCATCCCAATGAAATAACTACAGAAATCGCTAAACCGAGAACTCCGGCGAGCAGACCCCTGCCACCACAACCAATAGCGACGCCCCTCCAGCGCCGCAAGAGGGTCTTGTGACTTTAGCTTGACTGGTGCCAGCGAAGGATAGGCTTGCGAGCCGCTTGGGCCTCGTTGAGCCGCTTCAACCGAGTGTTGTGTGGCGCTTGATGCAACAGCTCGGGTTGCTCTTTCAACTCAACCACGATGGTCTTGAGTGTGTCCACAAATTGATCAAGCGTTTGCTTGGTCTCGGTCTCAGTGGGCTCAATCATCAGCGCACCCTGAACGACGAGCGGAAAATACACCGTCGGCGGATGGTACCCGTAATCAATCAACCGCTTGGCGATCTCAAGGGTCACGGTCTTGCCTCCGTTGTGATCCTTGGCGAGGTCGCGATCGGTGAGCACCACCTCGTGCATACATACGCCGGGATACGCCACGGTAATGGTGTCTTGAATCTTCGCTCGCACATAGTTTGCGTTGAGGACCGCCATCTCAGCGGCCTGCTTTAGTCCCTCTCGCCCCATCTCGCGAATGTACGTATACGCACGAACCATCATCCCGAAGTTGCCGTAAAACGAACGTACGCGACCCACTGACTGCGGTCGGTCGGCGTCAAATCGATAGCCGCCTGCGTCATCTTTCACGACGATAGGACCGGGCTGAAAGGCTGACAATTTGCTCTTAAAAGCAACAGGTCCACAACCAGGACCACCGCCGCCGTGGGGCGTGGTGAAGGTCTTATGCAGGTTAAACTGCATCACATCGATACCAACGTCACCGGGACGAACCTTGCCCATCAGCGCGTTGAGATTCGCTCCGTCTCCGTAGACAAGACCGCCCGCGGCGTGGACGATCTCTGCGATCTCCATGATGTTGGACTCAAAGAGCCCCAGCGTGTTGGGGTTGGTCATCATGATCGCCGCGATGTCGCCAGGAAACTGTTCGCACAATTTTCTCACGGTCTCGGTCTCAATGACCCCCTTGGGTCCGCTTGGAAACGGAACCGTAATCAGCCCATTTAATGCACAAGAAGCCGCGTTGGTACCGTGTGCTGTGTCGGGCACAAGGACACGCTTTGGGTGTCGACCTTGCGACGCGTGGTACGCACGAATCATCATCAAGCCGGTGAGCTCGCCCTGTGCACCAGCGGCAGGCTGCAGCGAGACAGCGTCCATCCCACAGACCTCAGCGAGCGCCCTCTCGAGATCAAACATCAGCTGCAACGCCCCCTGCATCATTCGCTCTGGAGCGTATGGGTGCAACCGTGCAAATCCGGGCAATCTCGCAGCCCACTCGTTGATTCGTGGGTTGTATTTCATCGTGCACGATCCGAGCGGATAAAACGCGGTATCGATGCTGAAATTTTTCTGCGACAGCCGGGTAAAGTGCCGCTGCACCTCTGGCTCGCTCACCTCAGCCAACCCTGCGGGAACGCTTCGAGCGCGCGCTCCAAAGTGCCCTGCTGGATCGACCGCGGGGACATCACACGGAGGCAAGCTCGCCCCTGTTCGTCCTGGTGATCCACGCTCAAAAATCAACAACTCGTTGAACTCAAAACCACGCGATGCAGTCACTGCCATAGTGCGAATTCACTAGCACGACCCGAGGCCAAATCGAAAGCCTCACGAGAGATTTCGTAGGGATGTTGAGCGCAGACTGCGGCATCGCGAAAATTTAGCGCAGTCCTAGGACCCATCGGAGAATGCGTCGCGCTTAGCTCGGCAGCGCCTCGCTGAAAAGCTCACCGACTTCACTCGCTTCGGCTCGGGCCGCGAGGACTTCGTCGTCCGTCGCCTCACGCACACCCACAACACGAAGATGAAAGTTGAGCGTCTCACCCGCAAGAGGGTGATTGGTGTCAACCATCACATGGTCGTCGTGAATCTCGACAACACGCATCGTGAGGATCGTCCCATCCTCGCCCTCGGCGGTGTACTCGTTGCCCTCTTCAAGCGGATTGTCCGAGGGAAACTCTTCATTCGGTACAGTAAATACGCCGTCCTCGTCACGGGTGCCGTAGGCCTCTTCTGGCGAGAGGGTGACATTTAACACCTCGCCTTTTTGCATCCCTTCTAACGCGGACTCGAGCGCTGGGAGCAAAGTGTCATAGCCCCAGACAAACTCCGCTGGGTCTTCTGTACGCTCAAGCAAATTCCCCCGGCCGTCGCGCAAGTCGTAGTGGATTGATACAAAAGTGTTGCGACCGATCGAAACATCCGTGCTCATAGATAAGTGTTCTAGCGTGATTGAAGAAAAACGGCGAAGTTCGCTGCGACCTTCGACCGAGCCGCTGGACTTGTGTCCAGGTATGGCGTCACTGTGGAACCACAACCACACCGCCGTGGGCGACAAAACACAAATCAACACTGTCCCCTGTCGTTTGTTCAGGCGAAACTCGCGGCACCACCTTTGCTCTGTTCTGAGAACCCATCGTGTCGACTGAAAATACTCCCCCAAAGTCCCCGTACCGCGCAACCGACCTCCTTGACGAAAAGTCCACCACGGCTGAAACAGTCGTCATGGTGACGTCCCGCAAAAGGATGAGGCTCTTGCTCATCGCTGCGGGGGTCTCGACCACCGTCGCGCTGGTCGCACTTCGCAACTCAAAAAATCACTCAACGCTTGCTGACGCACCGCCAGAGCTCTTGGATGTGGGCAATCGGTTTCCCCTCTTGGCAGAGAATTTGCCCGTCGCAACACCGCTTGCACCGTTGCTCGCGAGGGACAGTCTTCCGGGTTTCACGCTGCTGGAGCCAGTCAACGACTCCACACGCGTGATGCGCGGATCGGTGGTTCGAGTACGTTTTAACCGCCTCATGGTGCGAGCAGCACAGGTCAATCACCCACTCGATGACAGCCCCTTAGCGTTTGATCCTCCCGTCGCAGGGACCACACGTTGGATCTCGCGAAACACGCTCGCGTTTTTGCCCAACGCTTCAGTTTTTGATCGCACAACGGAGGCTCGGTTGGTGCTGAGAGCCAACTCGTTGCGCTCGTTGTCCGGTGACACCCTCAGCGAACCGCCAGAGAAAGTGATCGTGTTCACCGGTGGTGCCACCGCGTTGCCGTATATGAGCCCACGTCGCGTGCTGCCTGGTGATCCGTTGCGGTTGGTCTTCTCTTTTGCACACTGGCGTCCAGCAAACCTTGGCG
>JANNCG010000709.1:0-6134 GCA_031386385.1 Myxococcales bacterium | reverse complement strand
GGTCGTAGCGCTGCGATCATGGCTCTCAAAGATGATGCAGAAGCACGACCGTTTATCGTAGAGGCGCTCAAGGACTCGAGCAACATCAACGACCGCAGGTCTGGTGTCCGTGCTGCAGCTGTCGCAGCGCTAAAGGACGACGCAGGTGCGCGAGAAATTATTCTAGACCTGCTAAGCACCGCAAACCTCACGGGCGATAGCGATGGCACGACTCTTCTTAGCGCGATCGACGCGATCAAAAATGACGTGAGTTCACGAGCAGTGCTGCTGGACACATTTAAGTCTGTGAATTGGCTGACCGATCGATTTGGACCTGTCAGGCTCGCGGTGCTTAGGGCGTTCAAAGCCGACTCGAACTCGTGGCCGCTCATGCTCGAGGCGTTCAGGTTTGCGAACGATGAAAACGATAGGTGCGCGAGCGTCCGTATCGGCGCTATTGCCATGTTTGCTGCCCTCAAACACGAATCCAAACTGCACTCCGCTCTCGTGGACATCGTGCGTTCGCCAAGCGTCGCAACCTACCAGACTGGACGCGTTCGTGCGGCCGCCATCGAAGCCCTCAAAGATGATGAAAGCGCGCGATCACTTCTTTTGGAAACGTTCGAATCCACGACCGACGAAAACGATCCTGGCGGCTGGGTCCACGAAGCCTTAGTTGATGTTCTAAAAGTCGATGCCCGCGCACAGCCGGCCATCTTTGACGGTCTCATTGATCCAGATCATCAGGTCCTCTTGGCAGCCATCGCAGAACTCAAAGACGATGCCAGCGCACACTCGATGCTCATAGGCATCGTCAAATCGGCAACGACCGAGGACGAGTGGCCTGATTTTGTCCGCGCTGCCGCAATCGCTGCGCTGCGAGACGACCCCGTAGGACGCGTGCAGATTCGGGACTTGTTGCGCTCGTCAAGCATCGACAACGATCATCGCCACATAGTTCTAAGCGCCGCGATCGCAGCTCTGGAGGATGCTGTTGCGGCAAGAGCGACCATCGTCGAATTCTTGACGCTTCGGCCTGCCAAACACAAAAGCTTCCGCCTATTTCACGTTGCTGCGATCAGGGCGCTCAAGGATGACGCGTCCGCGAGAGCGGCCATCATCGAGATCTTCAAGTCAGCTACGGGCGAAAACGATCTGTTTGGAGAACTCCGCAGTGTCGCGATCGCAGCGCTTCGCGATGATGCCACGGCCCGCCCGCTCGTGCTCCAAGCGTTTAACACAGCCGACGACAAAACCGACAAGCGTGGATGCATCCGCGTTGCCGCCATTGCGGCGCTTGGAGACGATCCCAGCGCTTGGCCGACGGTGCGCGACATTTTCCGGTCTGCAGACCGCGAGAACGATCGGCTTGGTTTTGTCCGTCTCGCTTCGCTCGCTGCACTCAAAGACGACCTCGACGCTCGGGCGGCCATCCTTCACCAGTTCAATTCTGCGAATGACAACAACGATCGCGCAGGCGTTATCCGTGTCGCTGCGCTCGCCGCTTTCAAGGACGACATAAGCGCTCGGCCGCGCATCGTTGAGTGTCTCCGCTCAAACTCCACCTTACTTCGCCACGCGGTACAACGAGGGCTCTGCGTGAGCAATTTATCACACGGATCTCCGTTGTTTGTCCGTGAGCTAAAGAGCACGACGGCTCTCAGCGCCGCCGCCTCACCGAACCATACCGTCGCTGAGCGAAGGCATATCACTTCGCTCACATCGCTTATAACAGATCCCCGGTTGACCAATCTCGATGAGAACCCGTCGCTTCACAAACTCCTCCACGACTGGCTCATCCTGCGGCTCGCGTCCGCCGAATCGGACCCGCGGCTGTGTCCCACGCATCGAATCTTTGGCGCGCTGTACCAAACAGACACTCGCACCATCGTGCATGTCCGTATGCAACCCGAAGACCTCGCGCAGACGAGGCAGTTCTTCGCTACAAGAAACTTCCTTCTCGCGGCACATATCGCTCGGCACGTCGCAACGAGCAAAGCCCACGAGTACTGGCTCATCTGTGCGGATGTATCGATCGAAGATGCGACGAGCGTGATCCCTCCGCTCTCAGACGACGGAGTGTACATTGGTGGGTCGTTTTTTGGCTTTCGCCTTCGTACACTAGAAGAGCTTCGCACGCTCACCACGGCGCCGTAATTTTCACTATTTTCTGCAAACTAAGCGAGATAATTTCTAAACAGTCGACTGTTTAGCCCACGCACACATAGACCCAACAGAGCCCAGGCTCTTGCTCTTACGCCATAACTCGCGCATAATCTCGGCGTGTCCGAAACGAAACCGATCACAGCTACGCCCTTCGCGCCGTGTGTGATGCCGTCATCCGGCCCGCCCGTCCACGCGCTCACGCCGTCGGACGCGGTGGATGCACGCACCCGGGCCGAACTTCGGTGGACCGAACGCTCCGACCACAAATCCGCGACCCTTTCGTTTCGCTACTACTCTGCGCTGTCGCTTGTCGTGCTGCTGCTCATGCTCGCTACCTCAATGAGTTGTCTGGTGTACGCGTTCTCGATCTTCGGAAAGCCATACGAAGACCACGCCGACTACGACTGGGCCTGCGTCGCTTTTGTCGTCGCCATCGCCACTTTGGGTTGCGCGCTGTGGGCAGCACGAGGAGTCTATTGGCGCGCGCAAGTTCGTCTTGATGCACAGACGTTTGTGATCGAGCGTCTCTGGTTGGGGCTCATCAAGACACGATTCTCGATCTCGACCGACTCGCTCTTGATGTTGCTCGCGCACGCTCCGACGGGGCGAAACAGCGTGAGCGTCGTGACTCGCGATGGCGAGATTATTCACACACCGATCGCCGAGTACGACGGCCGACGGTTGCGCTTTGTGATTCAACGCCTGAACGCACTGCTGCTACAGCTTCGAGCCCCTGGAGCGTACCGATAAGTGACACCGAACGCTGCTCCAGCGGGCGTCGCAACGCCACATGACGCAGCACCAGTTGCGAACTCGCACGCTTGGCCACCCACGTATGTCTCACCGCCGACGTTGACGGTCGACCAAGAGGGGAGGGCGCCTTGCCCTTCGACGCTTGAGTGGGAAGAATTCACTCCGCCTCCCAACTCCCACGATCGTTTGCAGGCCCACGTTCGACGTGCAGGAGCGAGGCACCTGGCCCTCTCAATCGGGCTCTTTGCGCTTTCGTCGGTGCTTGGTTTGTTGGTACTCGCTGGCATTTTGCTGGTCTTGGGCGGACAGATCTTCGCAGGGTTTTGCGCGTGCACGGTGGGCACCCTCGCGGTCATCCCCTTTTTTGCATGGGTACGATTGCGCGGAAAAAGTCAGCTCGCGTTTGGCCCCCAGGTGTTTGCATACATGCCGACGACCGCAGCGGCAGATCGAAGCGGTCTATTTTATACAGTGAATATTCAGGGCTTTGGCTACGCGCGTGTGCTGGGGATTCGAAGCTGGCAGACTGTCGCGATATTCGTTGATGGCACAACGATGATGCTTCGGTTACCGACACACTCCAAGGACGAAGCGCGCTGGATCGCTCGTCGACTCAACGCGGAGCTTGGCAAAATGCAACGCGAGTGTGACGCGCGATAACCACTGCGCTCACTGGATCTCGCTCGCCCGATACCTCTCTAACAAACTCCGCACGTCGTCGGGGACCGCAATCGCGCTCACCCCGTCCGGCCGCAGTGCGCACGTCACCGCGTCCGTCGCATCCACACGTTGCGCGACGACTTGTATCGCCACACTACGAGTGTCGCTGCGCACATCGTGGTGTTCACGCATCGCTTCAAGAGTGACTCGAATTCACGCCGATGAGGTGGGTCCATTTCACACCATCGTGAGCAAAGGCGTACACGCTACGACTAAACTCCTGCGAATTCGCTGGGACAAATTGAGTCGCGTGTGTCCAGCTCAACGCCGCGCTGCGAGCACATTCGGGTGTGCTGGCGCTGCTTTTGGAAAGTTTAATCCAATTTAACTCCGCCTCTCATCGCACTGTCGATATGCCATTGGGATGAGAAGCATCGTTGCAGCCAGCAGAATCCATGCACCCAAAACACGCCGCACGCAGCACGCTCGCGCACGGTGCTTACAAATCGTAGCAGCGATCGCTGCTCTCCTCGCGGTGGATTGCAAGCGACGGCGTGGCGCGGACGCAGGAGCAGCAGGCGGCGCGCTCCCACCCGGGACCGCTGCGATCCAATGGACCGACACCGCAGTGAGCTTCGCTGGGCGGGACATCGGACAGCCTCACTCAGTCTTCTGTCCTCCTAACGGAGTCCCAGGTCCCGTATACGGCACCGACTGCTACAGCCTACGCAGCTCGATCTGCACCGCAGCCGTCCACGCGGGGCGCATCACGCTGGCCCTTGGCGGGATAGTGCAGTGGTATCCATGGACCGAGGCATCCCGCTTGCTACCCTCGAATCACTACGGAATTACCTCTGAAAACGCGCTTCGCGAGCAAGCTTTTACCTTCACTCCGTATGTGCACCGGCATCAGCGATTGTTCTTTGAGTTGACCGGTCGCTTGCCCCCCGCCGCCATCCGCCCGATGGGCGTCGTGGACGCGTTGCCGTACGCACCGATGGCTCCGGCACCGACTGCCATTGAGGCGACGCCAATAGAACTCTCCTGGACTGACAACGCCACGCGCTGGCGCTCGGAGATGATGCTCATTCACATGGCGCGATGTCCCGCCCGACCCGCCTCGCTGCGTCGCGTCGTGTTTGGTACTGGGACGTACTCGTCTGATTCAGCGGTCTGCGTTGCGGCGACGCACGATGGACAAATCGACGCAACGGGCGGGATTGTGTACATCCAAATGAAGGGCCCTCAGAGCAGCTTTTCGGGGAGCACCCAGCACGGGGTCACAACGCGCGACTGGCGTCGATGGCCAGGGAGCTACTCGTTTTTGGCAGCGCCCAGGAGGGTCACGATCGTACCGACTGGACCGGCGGCGGCGACGTGGGAGACAACGGCCTCGCAGCTTCGTGGGATGAACGACACCCAAGTCACCTACGTGTGCCCCCCGGGAGGTGCACTTGAACCGATCTGGGGCGGAGGCAGCGGTGCACCGTTTTCTGATGACTCATCGGTGTGTACGGCGGGCGTATTTGCCGGTGCAATCACGTTTGAACGAGGTGGCCCAGTGCAAATTCGCGTGGTCCCGGGCGTCAACATTTTCGCCGGGGCCGATCAAAACAACGTGAACACGGGGCTGGGCTTCGGCGGTCCCGATCGCGGCGGCTTTCAGGTTGTGCGGTGAGCTTTCAAGCGCACGTTCGCACTCGCGAATACAAGCAAGCAAACAAGCACGCCCTCTGCTTAGTCCTCGCGATGTCGCTCTAACAAACTCCGCACGTCGTCAGGGACGGCAATCGCGCTCACTCCGTCCGGCCGCAGTGCGCACGTCGCCACGATGTGTTTGAACTTGGCGCACACCTCGCGGTTGGCTTGGTCCACAATCACGTGCGAAAACGTGACGCTCGAGTTTCCAATTTTTTGCACCGTGACGCACACGACGCAGCGCTGCCCATAGCGAATCGCTCGCACAAAATCGCCCGTTAAGTGCACCGTCGGGATCCCGATCTTTCGCTCTCCCGTGAGCTTCGCGTACCCGCCATCAAGCCCGCCAAACAGCCCTTCGAGTGCCCGATGACAAAACTCTAGCATCCGCGGAAAATACACCAGCCCTGCCAAGTCACACTCGCCCCAGCTCACCTCAATGATTTGTTCGTACGTCATCGCTTCTGTTGTGCGGTATACCTTACTCCATGAGTGATTCACCTCACCGAATAGCTCTCATCACGGGGGCCTCTCGCGGCATCGGCGCAGGGATTGCGCGTGTGCTCGCCAAGTCCAACCCAGAGTACACCCTTGTTCTCACCGGCCGAGATCGTGAGGCCCTCGCGATGGTTGCCGCTGAGGTGGGTGGCAAGAGCTACCCGTGTGATTTGACCGCCGGCGCAGCCCTCGATACGATGATCGCGAAGATCACCGACGAGGTTGGGGTCATTGATGTATTGGTGAACAACGCCGGGGTGGCGCACAGTGTTCCGTTGGGCAAGACGACGGATCAACTGTGGGAGGACACGTTTCAGATCAACGTGTGGCCGGTGTTTAGGCTGTGTCGAGCGTTGGTCCCGCAAATGGCCAAGAGGGGG
>JANNCG010000311.1:0-4799 GCA_031386385.1 Myxococcales bacterium | reverse complement strand
TAAAGCTCGAGTTAAACGGCCCGTCCACGCGCGTGAGCAAGTTCGCTTTGGCCATGTTGTTGAGTCGTGCATACAAGGTGCTGTTTGGCACAGGCACCCCCGGCGAGACCTCTGGCGTAAACACGTGATCCACAAGGCCATCGCCGTTGAGATCTTCCATTGTGAGGCGTCCTGCGGTGGGTGTGATCCCAAGATTGACGCCAAACGAGATCTCAATGTTGATGCCAAAGATCAAAAATATCGGCAACGTGATGGGAATCCCCGCCGTGATGTTACCGCCGATTCCGCTGCTAAATTGCAGGGCATCGTCGTTGTTTGAGAGTGGCGACGGGACGTTCTCCCAGCTCGGCGCGTTCCACGCTTGCGGGAGCCCCAATCGGTCACCGAGATTAAATCGCACCACAAACCGTGGACCAACACCCGAGGTGTTTGAGTACACGCGATCAGGCAAGCCATCGCCGTTCATATCGATAAACCGTGCGCGCTCGCGGGTGTAATTTAAGTTGGCACCGGCACCGATGCCTGAGTAGCCAAAGGCCAAGTTAATGGACTGTGTGTCCGTGAGCGAGACACCGTCAAGAATCTCGCCTTGCTCAGCGTTTTCGTTCATCAATTCTGTGGGGGGTGCAAACGTGCGTCCCAAGTTGAGCTGCACTTCGAAGAAGCCCGCAGGGTTGAACCGTACGTGATCCACGAGCCCATCGCCGTTGACGTCCACAAAGTCTGTGTCCACCCGCTGCTGACCGCTTGAGATTCCAAACGATGGAAGCGCTGTGGCGGCTCCTGGGCCCGTGGTTCTGCCGCCTTTTGGTGGTTGCTCAATCATCGCCGTCGCGAGCGATCCGAGAGCGAATCCACCGCGTACTTGCGATGAGCTCGTGCTGCGAAGCGCGCCAAATTGCATATTCAAACCCAAGTTTGCCTGGCCTAACTCGTGATTGCCTTGCGCGTCCGTTTGTTGGTAGCGAACATCGTTGCTGCGAACACTGTCGGGACGACGATCACCATTGAGATCAATAAAATCCTGAAGCGTTTTCGACGTGCTCACGTGCACACCTGCGCTCAACGGCGGGATCGAAATATTTGCTCCACCCGACAGCGACACAGAGAGTCGCAGCGCAGCAGCATCGCTTCCACGGTATGTGACGCTTCGATCAAATGCCACGTTGTTGGTCCCCGGAGCGACACGCACGCCGCCCCTTCGCGAGGGGATCACGGAGGTCCGCGTGATGGCGCTCTCAGCGCCCGAACCAGCCCAAAACAGCGCCTCAGGCGTATTGGGCGCCGGTGGATTTGCATACCCGAGCACCTGACGGTGAAACGAATGCTGCTCATCGGTCTGCAACGGAACCCTCTGCGCCGCCATCGGAACAAACCTCGGGTTCGGCAACGTCCCCTCTATCGCGCGATGCAGCATTTGCTCGCGGGTTAAATCCGCGCCGCCGTTCCAAAACGGACTGACGACATTTTTTTCGAAAAAGTTTGGGATTGAGGCGTTCCACTCGCCAGAGGACCAGCCGCGATACCAGCCCATCATGAGGTCTTGTCGAATCCCATCGGTGGGTACACCCACAACGCTTACGGCCACCAACACATCACTGACGTTCACGATCGACTGGTGAATTCTTGATGGATTCGTATTTGCAGGCGCGTCTGGATTGCGCCACAG
Organism: Myxococcales bacterium; assembly: GCA_031386385.1. Lineage (GTDB taxonomy): Bacteria > Myxococcota_A > Polyangia > Polyangiales > JANNCG01. The sequence goes on along the minus strand of JANNCG010000311.1, from coordinate 3,130 downwards.
ACAACACGCGCCACCGTCCGCACACTGCGCTAGGGGTGACCCACAGTCGGTGATCTCTGCACAGCGCCGTGGTCCGCTCGCGTAGGAGCACCATTCAGTATAAGTGATAGTCGGTGCCCAGTGAATCTCTGCTGGATCGACCGTGATGTTCGGCGGCTCAACAAAGAAGAAGAACTGATCGCCCTGCTCAACGTCAAACGCCGTGAGCCCCGGTCCCATACCGCCGCCTGCGGGCAAAATCGCCTGCTCGCCGACACGCAAAAGCGTGACCACCACATCGCTGAACAGATTGTTGATTTGTTGCTCGCTGACCGCGTTTGGGGCCGGGCTGCCAGGGTTTGGTTGTACGTCGGCAGCACCGCCATCAGCGGGCTGTGCATCCGCAACACCTGCGTCACCACCGCTGCTGATCAAACCCCCTGCGCCAAGCAGGCGCTCTGCCACGATGGGATCGCCCAAGTGATTCTCAGCTCGCTTGCGAAGAATAGTCGCGCGAGCCGTGGTGCCGTTTGGCAGCGTCACTTGTGCGGCCGAAATGGTGATTCGACCCGCGCGCATCGCCGTCCACGCCATCACGTCTCGATCCGCCACGCGAAAGTCGGTAGCGCGATCAAACGTCGTGCCAGGGACAATGCTTGGGTCGCCGCCCGGGAGACAAAAGTCTGGATTTTGACAGCTCGATCCCTGTCCTGGACCGGGGTCTCCGCCGCCTTGGTTGGGGGCCGCGACCTCTAAGTATTGAATGGTTGGAGACCACTCTGCGCGATCACCTAACACCGTGGCATTCTCATCGACACCGCTGCGAAGCATAAAGTATAAGCGATCTCCTGCGAACACTGGCGGCAGCGTGAGTCCATCCACCGCACAGCCGTTGCCCGACGCAGGGACGCACGGTGAATCGCCGCGACGAATCTCGTGTCGCCAAACGGGCAATCGCTCGGTGGGATCGCCAAAGCCTCCGGGCACGTGATAAATCTCACCCACCACACCATCACCAAGGTTGGACGGAACCGTAATCGCCCCGGTAATTTTCACGACCCCTGACACGGGGACATACCATCGCACGAGCGGCGCGGTAGGAAACGTAGTGGCCAAGATTCGATCGCGTGTGGTGTTGTCGACCTCCACCACGTTCTCCATCGTTCGCACTCCGCCAATGGAATAGTCGTGCTGGCCATTCGCGCCAAACACTGTGCGGCTGCGAGCGTACGGATTGTCTCGGACGTGCAGCGTAGTTGCGAGTACACCTCCCTGTAGCTCAAGGTGCGGCCCATCGACGATGTCCACGCGACCGTCTCCGTTGGCGTCAGTCATGGTTCGCGCGACCAAGTTTCCGCCCAGCGCGACGTCTAACCCGCCCGCGCCTTGAGTGATCACGCGCAGTCCCACGTTGAGATTGAGTCCAAGCCCAACGCTTGTCTCAAGCGACGTGAGATCATCTTGTGGAAACACGTTTTGCGCTGGCAAAAACCTGGATCCGAACTCGCCCAGCGGTCGCTGCAGCTGCACGCGATTCGACGCCGAGAGCAAATCGGGGAGCCCATCGCCGTTGACGTCCAGACGTTGCCACTGAGCCTGACTCAAAGAGCCATCGATCCCCACACCCGCACCGATCGAAATGAGCTTCATCACATCGCCAAAGCTGACGTGCACCCCCGCGTTCAACGACGCCGATGTGTCCGCTGCGACAGGAAGTGTGTTGAGATCGCTTGCGTATGGGATGGGCGCATTCCAACCTAAGTTGCCTCCCACACGAGGGGCTTGTTGGTAGTTCAAGTCGTGGTGGTACAGCTCGTTGACGCCACCGAGTCCCGTGACACCAATGCGTCTCAGCAACGTCTTGCCAAAGTCCCCAGTGGTATAACTCAACACATAACACCGCACGATTTCGTTGGGAATCAACGTACGAACATTGATTCGCGTCAACAGTCCCCTCGTCCGCACATCAAACCCCAGTCTCGCGTTGCTCGTCACGTCGCGTCGCGAATACTCAGTCACAAACTCAATCGTCTGCAGCGGAAACTCGATCAACGCGTCCGACGTCGCATCGGGATACTTCGCGGTGTACTCAATCGCCGCTAAGTACAGCTGAACATACTGCGGCCCTGGCTGCACGGGATCGATCGAGTTCAGCAGTGACCCACGGTCAGCAACATAGCGATAGTTCATCGCGTTGCCGAAGACATCGCGCGCTTGGCTGAGCATCCATCTCCCGATGGGCTGTCCTACCCCGAGGCTCACACGCTCGTTGATCGTGCGACCGTAGCGAGAGCGAGTTCCGTCGCGACCGGTGACCTCCCACCAGTAGTCGCTCTTCGCGTTTCCGTGGCGCAAAATACGGTCAAATGCGCCCTCAATGCGTCGCTGATATCGCCGAGGATTCGCGCCGGGTGGGTCCACCGCGATCAACTGGGCACCGTTGAGCAGGTAGCGCTCTTCACTCAACGCTGTGTACTCCGGCGCACCAAAACGCGTGTCCACTTCAACACGCGGAACCGAGACGTCCCAGCCCACACCGGCCCAGCCGGAGCCCGCGTCGCTGCTATACGACAGGCCCACGCTGGGTTGCATTCCATTGCGACCGGGCGGGACCACAATGGAGAATCCCAAGTTCGCCGCACCGGATGAGTTTGCGCTCGGCGGAGAGATCATCTGCACACCCGCGCTGGGGCTCGCGGCTTGCAGTCCCTGAATGGTGTTGGCATCAAAGCCCGCTGCTTGCGGACTGTCGGGCGACGTAATGGTCGCCGTGATGTAATCAGTGAAGTGTGTGGTGGCGCTCGCGATACGGCCATCCGCCACTTCGCCTACCCGGGTGACCTCACGCCAATGCCGCGTGGACTCGTCATAGTAAAACGCTTTGACATCCGCTTGGGTCATCCCTGAGGGAATTCGCTGCGCATCCAGCGGCAACGACAATCGAATCGGCTTGCTAAATCGCAGCCCATCGGGACCAAACCGATACGCACGGGCGTCGGGGGTGACGTTGGTCATGTCGTCGTTGAGCGCACGCACCGACGTGGGTGCGATGGGCCGCAGCGAAATGAGCGTGTCCTGCGCGACAGCCCCCGCAGGGATCTCTAACACGGCATCTCCAAGCGCCAACCGTGTCGCCGTACGCGCACGAGCC
>JANNCG010000333.1:0-6132 GCA_031386385.1 Myxococcales bacterium | reverse complement strand
TACATCTTGTGCGCGGTGATGGACGCCAAGTCCACGTTCATCGACTGCACGTCAAACTCAATGCGGCCAATCCCTTGGACCGCATCACAGTGAACGAGCACGCCTTTTTCACGGCAAATTGCGCCGATTTCGCGAATCGGCTGGATCGAGCCGACCTCGTTGTTCGCCAGCATGATCGAGCACAGGATCGTGTCGGGTCGGATCGCCGCGCGGACACTCTCGGGATCAACGATGCCGTCTTTGGACACTGGAAGGTACGTGACTTCGTACCCTTCTTTTTCGAGGCGCTTGCACGAATCGAGGATGGCCTTGTGCTCAATCTTCGACGTGATGATGTGCTTGCCCTTGTCTTTGTAAAACTCTGCGACGCCTTTAATCGCGAGGTTGTCAGACTCTGTGGCGCCCGAGGTCCAGATGATCTCTTCGGGCTTCTCTGCGTTGATCAGCTGTGCGACACGCTCGCGAGCCAGCCCTACGGCGCTCTCTGCGGTCCAGCCAAAGGCGTGAGTACGTGACGCCGCGTTGCCGAAATCCTCCGTAAAATACGGGAGCATTTCGTTTAACACACGCCGATCCACCGGGGTGGTCGCGTGATAATCCAGATAGATCGGTAACTTCAGCGCCATCGCTTATTCAACTCCATGACTTGGTCGAGCATGCAGTCCAGCCACCAACTCGGGAGCGGACTCTTTGTGCAAATCGCATCGTGAACACGCGTTGACCAATCGCTCTGGTGCACACGTATCGCAGGTATCTAGGTAGATAATTGACCCAGAAAGCTCGCGCTCAAGGTCCATTAATCGAGTGATCTGAGCGCGCGTTTCGTCGAGTTTTTTTGCAAACAACTCGCGTACTTTGGACATCGCTCCGGTGGCAGATCCCGAGGTGCCCCACTCGGACAAAACATCGCGAATCTCGGGCAACGAATAGCCCATCTCTTGCAGCTTCGAGATCCATCGCACACGAAGGACCGCGCCTTGATCGTACAAGCGGTAGTTGCCCTTGCTTCGCTCGCTCGGAGCCAGCAGCGCAAGCTCCTCGTACAAGTGAAGCGCACGGACGGTTTTGTTGGTCCGCGTTGCAAGATCGCCCACACGAAGCAGTTCGGTGCTGCATTCGGTGCCTTCTTTGGGCACCATCGCGAGACCCTGTGCCTCTAGTGTGTGCGCTATCGGAAGTTTGATACTCATGTGGGACAGGCAAACCCTGACGTAGAGGTGAGAGTTTGTCAAACCCTTCCGTAAACGTTAGGGTGTATTTTGCACCCACTGTCTCGCGATGAACAATGGCACTATCTCGATGATTTCATCAGTCAATTCACAAGCACCAAGGCCATTCGCGATGGCACTACAGCAGTATATGTCAGTATTTTTGCTGATGAGTGTGCTGACCTTGCTGAGTTTGTCACTGATTTTGCCGTATGTTCAGCAGCGCGATGCGGCCATACTTCGAACGCTTCGATCTCAAACGGGTCGGCTGCTCGGGTCAGGAATCGCCTTTCACGCCGGCTCACGGTGGCTGAGGCACCCTGAGTTAAGCGAACCCTGGGCAGCCTATCAAGACGGTCCCTCAATGATGGACACCGATCCTGCGGGGGCCTGGAGCAACCCGGTGCGCTCGGCGCAATCACACACAGTGGCCACACAAGCGCGGCTCATTCAACACGGACCAAGACGGTAATACATATAACCTATGCTGCAACGATGGATCGCGATTGTGTCCTTTGCGACTCGAAGCCTTCAGCGGCGCTGGGTCAAGAGCGCCACGACGCTTGTCGCGCTCGCTATTGTCGCGGGAGCCTTCGCGAGTGTGGCGGCGATCACGCAGGCCATTCGCGGGGAAGCAATGGATTCGGTCAGGAGTTTTCCAGACATTGCGGTGTCTCAACTGCGTGCGGGGCGACCCACTACCGTGAGTGTGGCAGAGCAAGCGCCCATCGCACACATCAGTGGGGTTGCTGCAGTGAGAGGTCGGGTGTGGGGGTATTTGTTCTTAGATGCCATCGCAGCGAACGTGGTCGTGGTGGGCTGGCCAACGGGACGCGAGACCGAAGTTGAGCGGGCTTTGGGGCAGGCGCTTCCTGCGATCCGCTCGAGCACCGAACGATGGGTGATACTGGGAGATGCGGTCGCGAAGGCCTTTGGCGCCCGCAGCAATGATGAGCTTGAGCTTGGTGGGAGCATCTTTCGGGTGGCGGGGCAATTTTCAGCGCAAACGTCGATTGTCAGCGCCGACGCGCTCTTGATGAGCGACCGTGATGCGCGCACGCTGCTGCATTTGACCGAGCGGGAGTCGACAGACATCGCGGTGTATGTTCCAAACCCGGATGAGGTGCAAACCGTTGCACAGAAGATCGCACGCGAGCTTCCGGGGGCGAGGGTTTTAACACGCACCGACGTCGCACGTTTGTACGAGCTGACCTACAACGGGCGCGGAGGAATCCTGTTTTTAGCGCTTATTCCCACGCTGTTAGCGCTATTGATTCTCGCTTGGGACAGGCTTACGGGGCTCTCGGTCGATCAGCGCAAAGAGATCGCGGTGCTCAAAACGGTGGGCTGGTCTACCGAAGCGATCCTGCGCGTTCGGCTCGTTGAGGCGCTGATCTTGGCGACCGCAGCGTGGGTGTTCGCAACCCTCTTTGCGGGCATCTATGTGGATGTTCTAGGCGCTCCGGGGCTGCTCAATGTGCTGCTTGGGTGGAGCTCGCTGCGACCCACGTTGGGACCCTTGCATACGGGTTTTGCTGTGAATACACTGGCAATTGTAGCATTGGTCCTTGCGCCATGGATGGTGATCGCGGTGATCCCTGCGTGGCGATCAGCGAGCATTGAGCCAGCTGAAGTCCTCCAAGAGCAGTGAGCTCAAGCAACGAGCGTGCTGTTGGCGTATGGTTGCTCACCCTGCAGAAGCGTTGCGACGCTCACTCAAAGCAAGCCCACCATGTCTACCACGCAAAACCCACCCTCCGTTGAGCCTGTTGCAGCGACGGACTCAGCCAAGCCCACACGACTGCGCCTCGGTCGCGACCTGCGCTCGCAGCGACTGCGGACCACCAATCGACTGGTGATTTATGTCGCGGGTGTCCCGTCACTCGCCTTGATGACTGTGGGAATCATCGTGATCGCCCGAGGAAGCGCGGCGCGAGACGTGGTGATCGGGGTGCTCATTTTGGGTATGGCCCTCACAGTCGCCACCGCTGTGGTGGTGAGCTCGATTTTGCTGGCACGCGAAACAGAATTAGCCCGGTTGCAGAGCGAGTTTGTCTCGAAGGTCTCGCACGATTTGCGCACGCCCCTGACCTCAATTCGAATGTTTGTCGAGACCCTGCAGCTTGGCCGCGCGCAAGATCCAGAGACCACCCGTGAGTGTCTGGATTCGCTCAACCGCGAGAGCGAGAGACTGCTCGCCCTCGTCGAGCGGCTCTTAGAGTGGGCACGCATCGAGAGCGCAAAGCGATTGTACGAGCCCAAACGCTGTCGGGTTGAAGACGTGCTCGCAAAGGCGCTGGATGCGTTTGAGTCGCTACGTTTACAGTTTAACGTGAAGCTCACGACAGACATCGCGCCCAACCTGCCGGACATTGACGTAGACCCGCGCGCCATTGTCGACGCTCTCAATAATGTGCTGCAAAATGCCGTACATTATAGCATCGATCCACGCGAGATCTCGATGAAGGCCTCCCATGTTGATGGGATGATCGAGCTGCGCATCGCGGACAATGGTCAGGGAGTGAAGCCCTCAGACCGGTCCAAAATTTTTGAGAAGTTTTATCGCGGGGCGAGCGCGAAGCTGCAAAACGTGGGAGGGACAGGACTTGGACTTGCGATGGTGAAGGCGATCGTTCACGCGCACCGAGGCAGTATTCAAGTCGAGCCTAACCACCCCAAGGGAACAGTCTTCATCATGAGCCTCCCCATCGCTGATTCTCCGCGATAAATCCCACGTGGTCGTGACTGTGTTCAAATGCAACTGCGCAACGATGATTCTCCTTCTCTTCGCACACTGCAACCGTTAAGGATCTAAGGTAATAACTGCATGGCATCCACTGTCCTACTGATTGAGGACGATCCGTCGATCCTTCGTGGGCTCGAAATGAACCTGAAAATTGACGGTCTTCGAGTCCTGACGGCGAGCGATGGGGTGGCCGCGGTGCGGGCGGCGAAAGCGGCGGTTCCGGACCTGATTATTCTCGATCTCGGGTTGCCGGGGATGGATGGGATGGACGTCCTTCGCGAGGTGCGCAAGGACGACCCCGATGTGCCAATTTTGATCCTCTCGGCGAGAGCTTCTGAGGCAGAAAAAGTTCTCGGTCTTTCTCTAGGCGCGGACGATTATGTCACCAAGCCATTCGGCCTCGCAGAGCTGCTCGCCCGGGTTCGAGCGCTGCTTCGGAGGACCCGACGGCGAGCGGGCAACGCGAACGTGAAGTTCGGTCCCGTCGAGATCGAAGTCGAAGCTCGTGTGGTGCGGGTCAATGGCGACCCGATCGAGGTCACCGCCCTTGAGTTTGATCTTCTCAAATACCTCACCGACCAGCCCATGCGCGCAGTGACACGCGAGCAAATCATGCAGGCTGTTTGGGGCACCGGCCACGCCGGAACGCCGCGCACAGTGGACAACTTCATCGCTCGTTTGCGCAGCAAAATTGGTGACGATCCTGCAGCGCCAACGTTTATCGAGACCGTTCGTGGCGTAGGCTATCGCTTCAATCCAGGCATCGAGCCCACTGAGCCATCCACAGAGCTATCCAAAGAGCCATCCAAAGGGCCACCAGTCGCATAGCGCTTTTTGATCTCGGTATGACACAGCGCGAAGTCGTATTTGACTGGGTCTAGCGGATCGAGCTTACGAAGCGCCGCGGTCACCTGCTCGGCGCACTTCCAATTTGCGGTCTTCTCACGCGTGAGTCCCAGCTGCACAGACACTCGATGCACATGCACATCCATCGGAACAATCAGCGATTGGGTAGGCAGAATGTTCCACCCCAGGTCCACGCCGTCGTCGGGACGTGAGATCCACCGACATAGCAGCACCCACCGCTTGCAGGCGCTCGGGCCGCTCACGTCCGGCAGCAAATGTCTCGCGGTTCGGGTGAGCGAATGGCCAAAGCTGAGTGTGCGCAACGTGTCGGTCCACTGCAGCAGCGCAGGCTTGAGCGAGGCTTGCGCGAGAGTCTTGTAGGCTCTCGTTAGGCCGGCAAAAAGGCCACCATCGCGAGCTTGAAGCTTCGCGGCACCCAATAATAAAGAAGCGATATCGTCGCCGACAAAAGTGCGATGCTTGTAGCTATTAAGCGCCAAGCGTACTCGCTTCGCACTCCAGGTCGTGACGGCTCTGTAGGGCGCACCCTCTAAGCGATCAAAGAGCAGCTCATTGAGCTTTTGACCAATCACCTTCACGTTGCCAAATGCGAGAAGCGCCGCACACAACGCAACGAGCTCTTGCTCTTGCCGAAGCGAAAATTTTCGCACAAATCGCAGCGGATCGCGCCCCAACGCATCCTCGCGCGCAGCCGCGGAGGCAAAGCGATCTTGTGTCTCTTGAATGGCCTTAAGCGCCGCTTTCACGGTCAATGGTATTAGCAGAGTTGATTCGTACGTGACCAGGGTCATAAGTTCGCTGTATAGCCACGCGATCGTTGTGAGTGCGTCGCAGAGGACATCTTCGATCTTTTTAGGGCTCGCCTTAACGCTCTCGGTGGCGGCTTTCGCAGTGGACTCTTTCGCACAACAAACGCTGCGCAAAGGTCCTTGGCTGATGGACACCCGCGGCACCGAGATCACCGTGATGGCTGAGCGCGCAACCGCAGGTCCACTCTCGGTGACGGTCACTCTTGAAGAGCCTCCGTTGGTGACCGTCGCTCGCGACGCTGGGGTGGCCGACGCAACGCTTGATGCCGCGATTGCTCGCCGAGATGCGGGTCTTAACACCGGTCTGGACGCGGGTCTGGCGCCGTCGTCTTGGACAGAGCACTCGGTGAGCGACGCGACATTTCATGAGCTCACGATTCGCGGGTTAATTGCTGGCAGAAGATATCGTTATGAGGTCTCGGCGCCTGGGCTTGAGCCGAGCGGAGGACACTTTGCGACGGCCCCGCCGGCGTTTAGTCCCTTTCGATTTGTGGTGTACGGC
>JANNCG010000254.1:0-2759 GCA_031386385.1 Myxococcales bacterium | reverse complement strand
GTGCGCTCGGCGCTCGAACAGCTTCCCGCCCTGCTGACCGAAGAGCTTGCAAAACACCGGATCGAGCATGGAGCGATCCGCTCATTTGGCACTCCCCGCCGCTTGAGTGTGACAGCGCAAGACGTTCACGTCGATATCGCGGCGAGGACGGAGGAGGTCATCGGACCGGCCGAGAGCGTTGCGCGGGACAAAGACGGCAACTGGACCAAGGCAGCCGAGGGATTTGCCAAGAAAAACGCAGTGGATCTTAGCGCGGCTACCATCGTTGAGACACCTAAGGGGCGATACCTCCGCGTGGAGCGGGTGCTCGCGAGTGGCAAGAGCGCAGAGTTTCTTCCCGCAGCGCTCGCAGCGGTGTGTGCACGGGTGACCTTCACCAAAGCGATGCGATGGGGGACCGTAGACACCCCGTTTGGGCGCCCCGTCCAGTGGTTGCTCGCGCTCTTTGGCGCTGACATCGTCCCCTTTGGCTATGTGGGTATCCACGCCGGACGAACGACGTTTGGTCATAGATTTCTCAGTCCCAAACCCATTGAGTGTCCCGAGGCAGCTCAGTACATCGACCTGCTTCGCTCAGTGCACGTGATGGCGGACGTCGCCGAGCGCCGAGCGCTGCAAGAGCGCCTTCTTGATCAAGCCGCGACCGCGGAAGCCGGCACGGTTGTTCGCAACAGCGTTCTTGAGGACGAAGTGTTGGGTTTGGTCGAAGAGCCTGCCGTGGTGCTGGGGCGCTTTGATCCTAGTTTTTTGACCCTCCCCGAAGAGCTCATCGAGACGGTGATGGACCACCATCAGCGCTACTTCGCCGTTCGCGGTGCCAATCAGCAGCTGCTGCCGTTGTTTTTGACCACGGTCAACACCGCGCTCAACCCTGACAAAGTGCGCCTCGGCAACGAGCGTGTCCTGCGCGCACGGCTCAGCGATGCGCGGTTCTTTGTGGATAAAGATCGCAGCGAGCCCCTCCACGCGCGATCAGCAAAACTACAGGGAATCGTCTATCACAAAGCCCTGGGCACCTACGCCGATAAGGTCGCTCGTGTGGTGAAACTCGCAGAGGTCGCCGCGGGTTTTGTCGGCGCAGATCCAGCGCTTGCAGCGCAGGCCGCGAGCTTGTGTAAGTGTGATTTGGTGTCGCTGACGGTGGGCGAGTTTCCTGAGCTTCAGGGGTATGTGGGCCGTGACTTGGCGCGCAACGAGAAGCTTGATCCATTAGTCGCCAACGCCATCGCAGAACACTACCAACCACGAAGCGCCGATGACGCCACGGCACCCTCTGCACTGGGACGTGCGGTCGCGATCGCAGACCGAATCGATACGCTCTGTGGATTTTTTGCGATCGGCGAGACCCCATCGGGTGCCGGCGACGCCTTTGGCCTCCGCCGCGCCGCGCTTGGCGTGATCCGAACATTGGTGAACGAGAAAAATAGAGCGACGCTTTCGTCAATCATTTCTCAGGGTCTTTCGAACTACACCGCGGAGCAATTTGCGAAAATCGATCGCCCCGCGGTGCAAGCCAAGTTGATTCAATTTTTTCGCGAGCGGCTTGAGGTTGCGCTCACGCAAAAGTATCGAGTGGACGTGGTAAGAGCCAGCATGGCTGCCGCGACGGACTGCGATCCCTACGATATTTCTGAGCGCGCCGCAGCGCTGTTTGCCCTTCGTGACACCCCCTCGCTCACACTCGCAGCCAAGTGCATCGAGCGGGCCACAAACATCTCACGCGACGTGTTGCAGACTGAGTCAAAGACCGCACTCAAGACCTTTATCGAAGGGCACACGTTTGTGCTCCCCGAGGAGGTGCTACTAAAAACCTCGATCCTGAAGACGGTCGAAACCATCGACACCTCGATGAAAGTGTATGATTACTCCACCGCAGTGAGCGCGATCGCAAACAACCTCGCAGACCCACTTGAGAGCTTTTTTCTCAAGGTATTTGTGATGGACGAAGATCTCACTAAGCGAGACGCGCGCCTTCGTCTACTCAAACTCGTGACGCTGATGAGCAGCGAGCTGTGCCAATTTGAGCTGCTCGTCTCCAGCAACGCAAAGAGCTCATAAAGCCAACGACAATGCACCAGGGTACCCGATTTTCGCTCGCCACAAAAGTGCTCATAAGCTGTGTGGCTGCCGTTGCAATCGCGGAGACTTCGGGGTGTGTCGAAGAGTTTGTCACCTCACGCGATGCCGCACTGGATGTACGACGCGATGGGCTAAGCGCAGTTGACACCGGGCGCAGTGCGGATGGATCCAGTGCGTTTGACGTGCAAATTAGCACGATGGATGTGCCCAATGGGTTCGACGCTCAGGGGGTGACGGATCGCTCAATGCTCGATCAACCCAACGGCTGTGTTGGGCGCTCGTGCATGGCGCTCAACGCTCAGTGCGGCAGCGTGGACAACGGTTGCGGCCGGATGATTGACTGTGGCAGCTGCACAGACCCGCTCGTGTGTGCCGGACGTGGCGTGGCCAATCAATGCGCTCGGCCTGATCCCGTTCCGTACCCCAGCAGAACGGGCTATCGAATCAAATCACTGCAGCCTGATTTTTGGGCCAATCCAGACGAGGTATCGGGCAATAACACCGGTGGCGTCGCGATGAACCTGGTGTGGGACATCTGGGAGCCTGCACGCCGTGCGCCGCCCTGTGGTGCAGACGTCGAGTTTGACGGTCGATGCTTTACCGTGGATAGGGCGGTCGATGACGCCATTCGTATGTGGACCACGCGAGGCCTTATCGTGACGGCGGTGGTCTATGGCTCG
>JANNCG010000247.1:0-2627 GCA_031386385.1 Myxococcales bacterium | reverse complement strand
ACGAGAGTCTCACGTACGGTTCTGCGAGCGCCCAGGGGTGAGATTCCCCTGGGCGACTCACCCGAGCACTTTTCGCTATCGCCGATGGGGCGCTGGGATCGAGGCAATCCGAGCGTGGGCGTTTGCGGCGGCGCTTACGTGTGAGCCAGCTGCAGGAGCCGCGAGGATCACTTCAAGAGTGTCACCGCGGGTGCGTGCAGCGAACGAGGGAGCCGTCCCGTTGAAGCGAAGGGTGAACTCAGAGTTCGCTCCTCGGTTGTATGCTCCTGCTCCTGCGATGCGTGAGTCCATGCGAGCGAGTCCCGCGGCGCGATCGACGATGTGTCGACCTTGAACTTGAATGGTGATGGTGTTGCGGCCTGCGGCTCCGCCAGTGATCCCCGTCAAGCGGCCGTCACAACGAAGACGAAGGACTGTCCCGGTGCGAAGGCTCGCATTGCCGATGCTCTGTCCACCAGCGACAGGTGCCTGAGCGGGTGCTCGTGCCGCCTGAAGCGTGCGTGCATTTGCAGGTGCAGCCACTGCAGCGCGTCGTGTGGGACCGGTGGTCACATCGCCGGGCTCTAGGTTAGCGTTGCGTGAGCGTGCTGCGGCGACCAGGTCGCTTGGCATTCTCGCGGTGCCCTGCGTGGGTGCAGTGCCCGGCGCGGCGCCTTGCTCGGATGGATCACCCAGCTCGGACTCGCCATTGGCTGGTGTGATCGCTGGCTGTGCAGCTGCGCCTGCGGCGGGCGTAGCGGTGTTTGCAGCGGAGGCTGTTGAGTTGCTGTCGCTGACCGCGACTTGGGGTCGTGGTGTCTGTGGCCGTGGCTCTGTGCGTCCTGTGACCAACGCAAACGCGATGGCAGAGACACCAAACATTCCTAATCCGGCGAGAGCAAACTTGCGACGTGCGCTTGGAGCGGTGGATGACTCCGCGCTGGTGACGGCGTCGACTGGCTCTTCTTTCTCTGGGTTTTGCTTGCGCAAAGAGATCTTACCAGCGGAGCGTGAGGGCGCCGCAGTGGTGCTCTTGTGTGCTTCAACCACCGGGGCCGCGATGGGCTTTCCGGTGATCTTGCTTCGGACGCGCTGCGAGATCAGCAGGACCAGGGCGGCGATCATTCCGGCGGTTTTGCGGAGTGCAGGGCCGGCGTTTTGCCACACGGTCTTGCCCGCACCGCGGACCTTCGAGATGGTTGAGAGCAGCCAAGCGGGAGCTGCGTTTTGTGACTTAGAAGCGAGCGACGAGCTGTTAGCTCCACGTGCGGACTGCTGTGCGTCCTGGTCTTCGTGGTCTTGATGGTGATCATCGTGTCCGTGATCTTGATCGTCACCCATCGAGTCCATGCTTGTGAGCGACTCGGTGTTGTTGGGCGAGGGATGTGCGGACAGCTTGGCCTTCGCGGCTGCTTGCATCTTGCTTGGCGCACTCGACGCTTGCACGCTCTGCGCTTTGCCCGGCTTCATCGCAAACGGAACATCCATCACCATCGGCGCGTTTACCGCTGGTGTGGTTGCGCTCTCAAGGGCAACCGTGAGGACCAAACGAGCGGTGTTGCTCTGGGGGTCGATGTCCAGATCGACGCCTTCAATCGTACCTTTGCTCTTTGAGCCGTTGGGGCGATCCACTTCAAGGTGCCCACCGAGCTCGATAAACGACAGGTCCATCGCGATCACCATCGCGTCTTGGGCTTCGGTACGCAGCGTGGCCTTCAGGGGCTTGGGCATGGTGGGAAGTCGCAGCCGAACCGAGTCGTCGTGCACAGCGGGTGCGTGAGCTTCAACCTTCGCGTCCGTGTGGTTGTGCTGGCTGCTGTGCGCCTTGCTTTGAGCTTTCGTCTTTGACTTAGCTTTTGAGTTGTTCACTTCGCAGAGCATCTCAACCGCAGCGCGATCGCCGGGGCTCATGTCTTTGAAGCGAAGTCCAAACGAGCCCGCGTCGCCGCCGTGCTCTTTGGCCCACATCACTTCGGCGCGTGTCTCGACGGTGGTTGGCTCGTGGCCATCGATCACAAAGCGACAATCGAGTTCGCTCCCGACATCGGGTAAAAACGCCGTTTTTAGCGACATTCCACCGATCGAGAGGTCAATCCCGTCTGCTTCGTAGCTCTCGGATTCTTCCGGGAACGCGAGCTCAACCGTTCCGTTAAACCGGCGTCTGTTTGCCTCACGGCGTTCGGCATTTGCACTGGATCCCATGGCTTGGATGAACCTCCTAAATAAACCTTTCGAAACACTTCACGCGTTTGCTTCGGCGCAGTTGCGAGAAAGCAAATGTTTGTTGTGTGATGAATCCCCCAATGCATCGTCTTGCGGTGCGCCGTCCAATTTTTGACCGAACGATAGTAACTTGACCAACGGGCACTGCGCGACGTACGCGGTGTGCTCAACCGTGGCAGTTACTTGTAGAATTCGAGCACTTACGCAGGACCCATCCCGGGCCGTTGCGTCTGATTTGAGTGCCTCTCAAACCCTGACGTTTGATCAACCACGCGTGGTAATTGGCAGGGGAACGCACTCGGACGTACGATTGCCATCCCTCTCGGTCTCAAGCACCCACGCGGTCCTTCGCAAAGAAACGCAATCGGTCCCTTTGGTTTGCTCCGTACCCAGGACAGTGCATGGGACACGGCCGGTTGGGTTTT
>JANNCG010000180.1:0-2651 GCA_031386385.1 Myxococcales bacterium | reverse complement strand
AGCTGGCGTTGCGGCCGCTGGTGGGACGATGTGAAACTCTACGCGGCGATTTGCAGAACGGCCACGGTTGCTTGTGTTCGATTCGATGGGGCGATCAGGACCAAATCCACGGCCCGTGAGCCGTGCTTCAGCGACGCCCTTTGTGTTCAGATATCGTCTGACCGCGTCCGCTCGGCGTTGAGACAAACCACGGTTGCGCTCGGCGTCTCCGCGATTGTCCGTGTGGCCTTGGACTTCAACGTTCGCAAACTCTGGATGCACCGTGAGCACCGACGCCACTGCGTCGAGAATCTGAAACGAACGACGGCCAACAATTCGATCGCTGTTCGTCGCAAAATTCACCTGCTGCATGATCATGATCCGGTCGCCCTGAATCTGCACCAGCGAGGGGCCAGCTTCGGGACAGCCATCGGCATCATCGACACCATTGTACGTCTCCGCTTGCTCGGGGCAGCGGTCGTGGTCGTCGGTGATCCCGTCGTTGTCACGATCGGGCATTGTGTCGGGACAACCATCTTCGTCCTGATAGCCGTTGTAGGTCTCTGGCTGCTCACCACACTGGTCTGAAGTGTCCAGGATGCGATCGTTGTCGTTGTCGGCTTCTGGGCAGCCGTCTTCGTCTTGAAAGCCGTCCGTGTCTTCCTGCTCCGTGGGGCATCGGTCACGATCGTCCGGAATTCCATCGCGATCACGATCATTGTCGGGGCAACCGTCAGTGTCACGATCGCCGTCCATATCCTCGGGCTCTCGCGGGCACGAATCATAGCCATCGGCGATCCCATCACCATCGTTGTCGTTGTCTGGACAACCGTCGGTGTCTTGAAATCCGTCTCGATCTTCAGGTTGATCGGGGCATCGATCAACGCCATCAAGCAACCCGTCCGCGTCGTTGTCCGGCTCGGGGCAGCCATCAAGATCCTCGAAATTGTCCCGATCTTCGACCTCGGTGGGGCAACGATCATCCTCATCGCCAATCCCGTCACGATCGGTGTCAGCTAAAAATGGTGCGTACACCACACCGAGCAAAAAGCGCATGTTTGGCGAACCAAATCCACGAAGGAGCCCTGTTCCGCCACCCGCTGTGATGGACAGATGGCCGAGCCGATACCGACCGGCCAGCGTAGCCTCTACGTGCCCTTGCTGAAAGACCGAGATATCCGTCTGGCCTTCGCCCGAGAGGTCGTGCGATCCAAACCCTTCCAAAATGGCAGTTAACCTAGGAGTAATATCAAATCCAGCGGCCGCACCCCAAGTGAGCCGTGAACCATAGTAGGTCGAATAAATTCGCGCGCTCTGTGCACGCCAAATTCCACCGACATTTGCCGCGAGCGAGAACCGTCCACGACGAAAATCAACGATCGCCCGCCCGCCTGCTGCGAGGGACCGATCACCGAGAAACCCTTGGTCCGCGACCACCCGCCCCAGCGGTGCTTGCACGAAAGCGCCAAGTGCAACGGCCACTCCCTGAAGCCCCTCGCCTGCGAGGCGGACCTTCACATCAAGCCGAGGATCACCGACCGCGAAGCGAGTTTGCGTCGACGAGGTCCCTGAGGAGTCGAGATATGGCGCGGCCCGAGCGGGATCGATGTTGTCGCCCGTTTGAAAGGACACGGGAATATCCAAGCCAAATTGCAGCCGTCGAAGGACCGTGATGCTCCCAAGAATGTTGAGCGTCGCGAGGTGCTCGACTGGCTTGGCGCGAATGGTGGTCGCGGAGCAGTTTGTCATGGACTCTGGCGGCGTGCACGTTGAGTTAAAAAACGTCAGCGGTCGCCAGGCGTAGTTAACGTATCCACCCACTGAAAACCCAGGGCTGCCATCAATCCGCGCGCCGTGGACGGTCAGAAAATTGTTCGGTCCTACGGCGGGGCGCCACTGTTGCACATCCGCATTGGGGTTAAAAATTGGCTCCGTCGATTGCGCATTTGCTTGAAAGGCACCAACAGAAACAATCACCAAGGACAAAACCGCTGTCCGCTTCGCTCGCATAAAAAATCGCTCCGAAAGTCAAAAACCCCATCGTGCGAATACACCGTGGAGTCGTCAAAAGGTTGCGCAGGGAGTATCACCGACTGACACGCGCACACACAATGATTTTCGAAGCGATTTGCCGTTAATTAGTCAACTCGAAGTTGATTCTCAGCGTGAAGGTGTCTGCGACCGCGCGACCGGCCCGATCACGCGCCGTGTGAATGTCGCAGCGCCCCTCAAGGAGCATCCGTCGGGCTGCAGCTGCGAAACCGTAGCCAGGATCGTTGACCGCATTCACGCGTGTGAGATGTCCGCTGGGGTCCACCTCTGCGCGGACCCGAACAAGCGCCTCGCTGATCCCATTTTGCTTGGCTTCTTCCGGAAAATACTCAGCCAGCTCGTCTTGTGAACACTCTGCCCGCGCGCGCTCAGAATAGTCGATCGCGGGCGGCGCTTGGGTTGTGGGAGTAGCCCCAAGCGTTCCGCCGATGACACCTCCAATGCGACCCCCAATGGTGCCGCCGATGGTGCCGCCGACAGTCCCACCAACGGTGCCACCCACGACGCCGCCTGCCTGCCCGCCAGGTATTGGGGTCGTGTTGATGGTGTCGGTAGAGTTGTCATCGTTGGACAGTGTGAGGTTGGTCAAGTCCGCAGCGAGTGGCGGCGGAGGTGGTGGT
>JANNCG010000692.1:0-8093 GCA_031386385.1 Myxococcales bacterium | reverse complement strand
TGCCGTTCGCTTACTTTGCCGACATTCCAAACCCACCACCGGTCCGAATGTTTGAGCGCGACGTGATAACCAACCCGCCGCCACCAATCCGCGAGTTTGATGTTCCAATGGTGCCGGTTGTCAGTCCGACCGTGTTGCCGCTCCCTGCGCTTCTCGCGGTTGAGCCAGAGCCACCGCCCGCGATCTCGGGAGGCAACGTCTACGCGACGACAAACGGGCAGTACGTGGTGATGAGCGATGCGGATCGTGATCGATTGTGGATCGTTAACACCGAGCCGTTCACGCTGCGACATGAAGTGCGTCTGATGCCCGGTGACGAGCCGGGTCGAATCACAGAAGACGCGCGCGGAATCGTTTATGTCGCCCTCAGGCGCTCTGGCAACGTCGTGTCCATTGACCCAGAGCGGGGGACCATTCTCGCACGACGCCCGGCATGTTCTGGTCCGCGAGGGATCGCTTTTGACGCCGTTGACGCGACGATCAAATTAGTTTGTATCGGTGGAGAATTGGTCTCCCTTCCGGTGGATGGATCGCCAAGCACGACCACCATGCTTGAGCCTGATTTGCGAGATATTGTCGTTCGTGCGAACGATATTGTGGTGAGCACTTTTCGCACTGCGCGCGTGTTGTTTTACAACCGTTTGCTGCGCCGAGTCGGCGAGATTCTCCACGAACGCCTGCGCGCAACCATTACCATTGGCGGACGCCCCGGTCCGCAAGTGGATTTTACTATCAACACGAGCTGGCGCATGGTCGGCCGCGCCGATGGATCGCTGTTGATGACTGCCCAGGCATCCTCCCAGATGCCGCTTTTCGGAGGCATTGGATACACCGGATTGCCTGGCGACATCGGGTGTGTCGGCATGGTCAACACTGCGCTCTTCAGAGTGACCAGTCCCGGTTCGCCACCAGAGTTGATGCATCTTTCGCGGCTGCTTCCGCTTCCCGTGGATGTTGTTGACGACGGTGTGCGGCCTTGGATCGTCTCGGCCGCAAATCGAGGAGACCGCCTCCCGACACCGAACGACGGGTTCGCACAAGCGGCGAATATTGGCCTTGAGTCTTGCACACCCAGTCGCGCAAACTTGCCCGAGGGCGTCACGATCACCGGCGGTGCGGTTGTGCGTGGGACGATGGTGTTTTTTAGTCGCCAACCAGCGGGTCTCTTGCGCACCAATGGACAGCGGTTGTGGTTCGATGGTGCAGCCAACGTTGAGCACACAGGCCACCGGGTGTTTCATACTAATTTTAACAGTGCCGCTGGCCTAACATGCGCCAGCTGTCATCCCGACGGCAGCGACGACGGCTTGACGTGGAACGTTCGCACCGGCCCCTTTCGAACTCCCTCCCTTCGCGGCACCATTCGCGACACCGCGCCATACCACTGGAACGGCGAGTTTATCGGCCTGACAAACCTCGCCACTGCAGTGTTTACGCAGCGAATGGGCGGTCCGGTCCTTACCGCTCCCCATGTGGATCAACTGCAAACGTGGCTCGACGCGCTGCCAGCTTTCGTTTCGCCAACGCCAAGTGACGCGACGCGCGCTTCGATCGATCGCGGCGCTGTGATCTTTCGCACAGCTCCTGCGGGCTGCAACGGCTGTCACTCCGGTCCACGATTCACAAACAACCAATCCGAGAATGTTGGAACGGGTGGACCGTTCCAAGTGCCGTCTCTCATCGGGCTTCGGTTCAGGGCGCCGTACATGCACAACGGCTGTGCGGCGTCCATAGATGCGCGGCTTAGCTCAATGGCGTGCGGTGGTGCGATGCACGGTGGCTTCGGTTTGACTGACGCTCAAAAAGCCGATTTAGCTGCCTATTTGCTGTCCATTTAAGTCGGTATTACTCTGCGATGGGCGTCGCCTAGATTGAGCATTCCCAATGAACGGTAAACGAGATCGTTGAGCCCGGGAGCCGCGGATCGCCACCGCCGCTGTCAAACGTCGGGTTAGCTTGGGGGTTGTTGCAGCTAAATCCAGCGGCGCAATAAGCGCACACGTTGCCGCACGTTCCGCCCCAGCGGGACACACGCGCGTAGCCGAGCCCTTGGCAGATCGCGAGCGCGTTGAAAGGGCCGCCTTGGCCCACCACTGCGGGTGAGATCCACGCGGTGTTCGCGTCCGCACGGCACACGACCCACTGACTGTTGGCGTTGGCATTTGGGCCGCCGTTTTGGCACGCCATCACGCGAGGTCCTTGGCACGCTGCGCCAGCAAATTCGCAGCCGTTTGCAGCATTGCCGTCGCAGTCTCTGAAGTTTGCATTGCACGCGAATGTGCACCCGCCCGCAGCGCACACTGCTGCTGCGTTCGCCCTCGCGGGGCAGACGTTTCCGCACGCGCCGCAGTTGGCCGGACTGCTCGCTAAGTCACGACACACACCCGCGCAGTTCGTAAGCCCCGCGCCACAAGACACCGCACACGCCCCGCCTGAGCACATCGTGCCGGCAGCACACACGCGGCCACAAGCTCCACAGTTCGCGTTGTCCGAGGTGAGATTTGCGCAGACTCCCGAGCAGTTCGAGAGCCCCGCTTGGCATGAGACGACACAGGCACCCGCCATGCACACTTGCCCAGCGGCACAAGCGCGCGCGCAGGCGCCACAGTTCGCGTTGTCTGTCTGTGGGTTGATGCATACGCCCGCACAGTTGCTCTGGCCCGCGGCGCACGAAAGCTCACACATTCCAGCGTTGCACACTTGCCCCGCGCCGCAGGATCGGCCGCACGCGCCACAATTGATTCGATCGGACGAGAGGTCACGGCATGCACCATTGCAGTTGGTATAACCCGCAGCGCAGCTGACCTGACAGCGTCCTGCGTTGCACAGCTGTCCTGCCGCACAAGCTGTACCGCACGCACCACAGTTGCCGTTATCCGCGAGCAAGTCACGGCACGTCCCGTTGCACATCGTTTGGCCCATCGCGCAGCTTACGGCGCACACGCCCATCGCGCACACTTGTCCTGCGGCACAAGCAACCCCGCACATACCGCAGTTGCTTCGATCGGCGCCGAGGTCACGACAAACACCGTTGCAGACCGTTTGTCCCTGACCACAGTTTGCTGCGCATACGCCAGCGGTACACACCTCGCCAGCGGCACACGCGGTCCCGCAAGCACCACAGTTGGCTCGGTCTGTTTGCAGCTCGCGACACAGTCCATTGCAGCTGACCTGTCCCATCGGACAACTCACCTCGCAACGACCCGCCGTGCAGATTTGTCCCGGTGCGCAAGCGGATCCGCAACCGCCACAGTGCGCACGATCGGTCTGTTGATCGCGGCACGCGCCACCACAGTTCATCAGCCCTTGAGCGCAGCTCGCCGAGCACGCTCCCATCGAACACACCTGCCCGGCGGGGCACGTGCTGCCGCACATTCCGCAGTTCGTCAGATCGCTCGTGAGGTCGCGGCAGGTCCCCATGCAGTTGCTTTGGCCCATCGGGCAGTTAAGAACGCACATCCCCATCTCGCAGCGCTGAGTGTTGGTGCACATCGTGCCGCAAGCACCGCAGTTGGACGGATCGGTTGCGAGCGGAACGCATCGGCCCGCACAGCTGGTAGTCCCAGCGGGACACGTGAAGGTATCCGCGACGTTGGGTCGATCGTCCATCTGCACATCGATGCTCATGACATCTCGAGCGTTCGGAACATCCACCGGAACAGGTTGGTTCGTCCCACACCCAAAGGCAGCAAGTATTGAGCCGAGACCAATGATAGCCTGGTAATTTGCAGATATTTTCATCGTTTTACGTTCTCTTCATGAAGCGATAGGTGGTGAGTTCAAGGGATTCCGTTATCGCACACTACATCGCGGTGAGCTGATTGAGATCAAGACCGCCGGGGTACATGTACGAGGTGTACGAAGCAGTTCCTGTGACTTTGATTCCAAAGGCTGCACCACCCATCATGCGGTGGCTTCCGGGGGTGATGGCTTGCCGCGCAACGGAGTAGGGCGTCCCTGCCACGGCGGCTCCTGCCGCGACGGCGCGACCATCTAGCTGCGGAGGTCCGCCCATGGTGTTGTACGTGATGGTCAAAAAGTTTTGCGTGTATGACGCTGGGACGTTAAACACATAATCCGACCTAAATTGCTGCGTTGGAACCTCAAGCACCATCGCCGGATCACCCACTCCGTTGAAGCGTCCCTGACCGACCATAAACTGCGCGATCAACAACGACGCCGTGCCGCGCACTTGAAAATCTGGGACCGCTTCGAACTCACAAAATTGTCCCGCGTTGAGCATCGCGCATCCTGCCGGGGTTGCGATTCCGGTGAAGGTGAGGGCGTTTGCGGCGGTGCGAGACAGAATGCGAACCACAGACGGCTCCGCTGCGCCACGCTCACGCAAGCCCGAGACCAAATAGTTATTGCCCCACGTTTCAATGGGAAAAAGCTGCTCTTCGAGGTGATCGCACGCCACCGAGGCGCACGGCATGTTGGTACACGCGTGGCCTCCGATCACGGCGACAGGGCGATTGGCACTCACGGTGGTTCCGGTCAGATCGTCTGCAGCACAAGCGCCATTTCCGCTTGAGCCGGATGCCACCAGGAGCAACACATCGCCACGGTTGAGCGTGTGCATGATGGTGGCTCCAGCAGCGCCTGCGACACCCCCACCTGGGCGAAGACCCGAACGAAGCGTGCTGCTTACCATGGTGTTGTCCTGCGTCGCGACGATCGCGGCAAAGCCCCCAAAACTCACCCACGAGTTGTGGGTGATCACCATGTAATTTCCACTCAAAACGTGTGTAGGGAGCAACAATGACGCGTCGTTGCTGTATGAAAAGCCACCACCGTTTTGAAACTCTAATGGGTTAAACTGATACACCGCGATCGGCGCATTGCTCACCAGTCGATACGCCCCACCGCGGGCGATCGTTGACGTCGCTTGACCAGAGGGGTGCTGATACAACGCCGGGACCCACGGCAACGTCTCCGTGCGCGTGGTGTTCGCCCCTACCGAGACCGTCCGCGGAGCTGCAAGAGCGCCTCCCGAGATCGTCACGGTCACGGCAAAATCTTGTGGGTTTGCGATGGTGACGCCAAAGTTAAAGCTGCCGCCAAGCGGCGCCATCGCGGGGTTGGGCGTGACCGTCGGCCAGTACTCACACCCCAGATAACTTCTCTGTGAAGCGGCACGCTGGCAGAGATTCACGCAGCGAAATCCCTCACAAGCGAGCCCCATAGCGGGATCACATCGCTCAGCCATCGCGTAGCTCGCGCCGTCCATTGCACAACGTTGAACGCTCAACCCATCCATCGCGCACCGCTGTGAGCCTGGCTCACACAGTGAGCATCCTCGGCCGTCTGCGCACACTTGGCCCGCAGGGCAGTCCATCTCCATGCGCGTTCCGTCGGGCTGACAAGTGCTCATGCGATCTGCGGCCACACATGTCACGGCCCCTGCCATGCATCGTCCTGTGTCGGGCAACACATCTCGTCCAGGAGGGTTTGGGATATCAAACGCAACCATCCCATCAACACCCATCGAGCCCATGTCGCTGACCACGCCTGAGTCAAATCCCATGCTCGTTGGCTGATCAAAACCTTGCACATCACCAGTCTGCGCGCCGTTGTCTCGCGCCGTTGGAATATCTCGCGTGCTCCGGCCATCGGTGGGCACGTTGGTCTCTTCAACACAGCCCGAAAGCGAAGAGAGCGCAGAGAGAGCGAAGAGCGTGAGCGACAAGCGAAAAATATTTTTCATGAAGCTAAACTTTCGTATGCAAAGTCTCATTGATCAAAAACGAAACATCCCGAGCATCAACCCGTGCATCAACCAGGTGCGACGATCCCCGACGGAACAATAATAAACACCGGCTTGCGATCAACCTCGGTGCCTGCGCGCCCTAACACCACAATCGTGGCTCGAAAGAGCTGAACGCGATCGCCGCCGTTGTAAAAATCGTTGTAAAAATCCACGCGAAACCACACGTGAGTCGTCGGCGCTACGTTGTAGAAAGTGGTCTCATCTCGTCGGTCATACCCCATGGGTGCCTCGGGCATTCCGCGTGATGGCGTGACGGCTTTGATAAAGTCACCTGTGGTGCGCCCTGCGGGGAGTCGCGTCTCGGCGAGGTCTGGATCCGTGCGCGTGGTGATGTTTTGGCGCGTCCCGTTCACGATCGAGGTGACGGCTGAGATCACGCTGTCGGCGATGACATCTCCGCCGCCGGGGTTGTTAAACACGATGGGCATTCCCATGCTGTCGACGGTGTCGGTGTCTCGCGCAAGGCGCTCAGATTGCACGAAGGTGTCGCGCGTTTGGCCTACGTCAATCCCGACAAAATACGCCCCTCGTGCCACGAGCGCGTTGCGAAGCGTACTGTAGTTTTGCAGCCCGCGAATGTTTGCGTACGGGTATGAGCCCAAGATCCCGTTGTGCCAATCCGCGTCGCTAAACAGCAGTAAGATGGGCACGCGTCCTCGGCGAAAGCAGCCCCATCCGTTGGCGTTAAGGTCCTCGGGGCAGTCGCGTCCGGGGTTCATACGTCCCACCCAACCTGGGCCACCCATGGGGAGTCTGGGCGTGTCGTCCATCTCGTGGCCGGTGATTCCTGTGCCTTCGACGAGCTGATAGATCGCTTCGATTTGTGACTCAGGCCAGTCGCCACCAGTGGCCGCCGTCATCGCGCGCACAGCGTTGAGAGAGAAGTTCGCGTCCGCGTTAAGGGGTTGTCTCACGCGAAGGATCCAATCGTTGGCCGCCCCGTACACCCCGTTTGGGATGTCCCTAAAATCCGCCACTCCGTACCGCACATCTCCGCCCACCAGCGCCATCGCGATCCCTGGAATAATCCTCGCAGTCAGCGTTGTGCGCAGCGTATCAATCGTCCGCTGCATCGACCCCGTGGTGTCGACCATGAAGAAGATATCCGCGTTTTTGATCCGCGTCTGAAACTCAAACTCGCGAAACTCATGCATCCGAGGGTTTGTCGGCGAAGCAAAGGGCAGCGTCACATAGAGCGTCCCCTCTGCGGGTCGGCTCATCGGATCTCGAGGCGAGCTCATCGCTGCGATCTCAGTCAAATCCGGAACCCCATCCATGTCGCTATCATTCGAGCACGGATTCGACCCCGCCATTCGCTCTTCGGCGTCCGAGAGTCCGTCATCGTCCGAGTCAAAATCGGCATAGTTTGGCCGCGCGTCCCCATCGCAGTCATCGGGTGTTCGTCCGCACACCAGCGGCTCTCGCGCCATCGGCTCGTAGTTGGCGTAGTTGCGCCGCGCTTCATTCGCATCGGAGAACCCATCTCCATCCGAGTCATCATCGCTGGCGTTTGGCCGACCATCCATGTCGATGTCGCTGGTGCCCTCGATCATGTCCGAGATCGTATCGTTGTCCATGTCTGAGCATGGCCCCACCTGCCCGCTGTCGAGCGGTGTCACCGAGCCATCGGGACCCACGATCACACCGGTGTCTCGCGGACGGTTCATCACGTTTTCGTCGCCACAACCGAAGAGAGAAGCACCCGCGAGCGCGCCCAGAGAAGTCCACGCGATCACTGAGATAATTTTAGTCTTCATAACGCAGCACCAAGCGATGAATTTACTACAAGGACAAACAAATTGCTGCGCTGCAATCAGCGATGAAACCGGATGGTGCTGCCAGGTAAACAGAGGTAGGTTTGGTGGATGGACCCCGAAGCTGCCAACTTGGTCGCAAAACGAACACGCGCGTTTCGGCTGCACGTCGTGGCGAGCTTGGTCGCGATTGTCAGCGGACTAGCGGTCTGGGCGGTGCAAAATCGTGGGATTCTTGCGGTAGCGTGTACGTCCTCGACAATCGCTGGAGTGGCGGCCATTATCGCGCGCCGTCCCTTGATCAGGCTCGGGGGCTTCACCGTCCCACAGCGGATGACCGAGGCGGATGATCGCGAGTGGACTCGTCGCAACGCCAACCTCCTGGGTATCATCGAGTTGGTATGCGGGATCTTGGGATTCGTGCTGCTTTTCTCAGGGTGTTATCGTCAGGGTTAACCACCGAACCATGAGTACCGCCCGCCAGAAGTAAGGGGATGTTTGAGTGCGTGTTAAGAGGCGGTGCCGTAGGCGCAGAGGACGTAGCCTCCGCGCAGTGCCTTCGCGAAGCG
>JANNCG010000690.1:0-1600 GCA_031386385.1 Myxococcales bacterium | reverse complement strand
AGCTTTAGTATGTGTAGCCATCAACGAGTATCTGATCAAAGATGAAGAACTAGGTACTGCCGGCGAAACTACAGGGTTTACAAATACACCTTGCTCCAAGGCCATTTTTGTCGCCCGCTGTTTTCGAATCCGAGGTGCCGTCGTCTGAGAGATGGACGTGAAGTATGAACGGTGTGTCGTCATTACGCACTCCATCAATGCCAACGGTGAACTGATGGATGTGGCCGCTCTTGTTGCACTTTGCAAGGACTGTGAGTTCGGCAGATTTTAGAGTGTCCAGACCAAGCAATGGTTCTGGCTTGTCTTGCTGGTCACGTCGAAAGCTCCAACACTGAATTTGGTCTGCAGATTTGTTGGTAAACCGAGAGCGCGCGCTTGCGTCGCAGTGCCCGTGTTCGGCGAGTTTAGTAAGACGGCGACGAATCTCTGAGGTCCACGATTTGTCCGGGCGGCGAACCGTCTGGTGCTGCCCGTAGAGATCAACCCAGCTTCTCATCGGCTCACCAACAGGCTCGCGCGATACGAAAGAGCAACGGACCGCATGGGTCCCGTTGCCCCGGCTGCATGCCACTCCTCAAGCCATCGTTCCGGAGTTTTACCTGTGTCCGCGAGGAAAGCCTCACGCTCGTTCGGTCTATCAATTTCAGCGATTTTTTCAGGATCGGGAGAGGCGCCAGTGACCCAACTCGCGAGACTAAACGCTTCCCCAGCGAGAGCCTGTTCTCCGTCACCATTTCGAAGTAAAAATAGCACAATTGGCTGCGTCCGCGGCGATTTTGGATCGAGCACTTGGTCCCGGCTGCCGTCGAGTTCCAAAACCACTTCACGCTCATTTTCTGGGCACAGAAGAACCAGTCGCTGTGGCGCGGCGAGAGCTTCGGCGACTGACGATGTTTTCAGCGGGTGGGTGCTTTCGTCGATCAGACTCTCGACCTCACCTATGTACCAATCGCGCAATCCGTAGTCCCCACACCACAGAATCGCGATCCCCGCGTTCACGCGCTGAATGGCGCTCAAAATACTTTGGATCGGATCAGCCACGCGGTCCGCCGATCACTGGCCTCGCGAGCGGATGAAGTTCCAACACCGGTTTGCCGTTTCGCTTCCGCTCTAAAAGTATCCCGTGTGCCATCAAGCGGACTTTGCGCGAGACGTCAAGCTCTCTGCCATCGGTGCCAATGGCCCAAACGATTGCGTCTGAATCGCCTGGAAGCAACCGATGACGAAAGGAGTCTTCATGGCTTGCAATCGCGGCATCGAGATCATCCTGGGTCGGATGGTCGGCACGACCATTGATCACCGCATAGGTTCCAGTGCTGGCGACCAGTTGAAGAAATGTGCGTGGCAAACCGCCACTCAGTTCTATGGAGATGTTGATGAGTCTGCTGCGAGATGCGACCGCAATGGATTGGGTGGTTGGTGATTGTGTCCGAGGATCGCGCGTTAGTCGTTCGTCGAATTCAACATCGGGCAGATCGAGTTTTAGTTGCAAAATCTCTCGCAAAAAAGCCCTTCCGGACAAGTCTATCAGTTCATCCACTTCCGCCGCTCGAATTGAAATTAACTTTTCGCTCACGCGGATCACGTCGTCCGTCTGCAG
>JANNCG010000681.1:0-3691 GCA_031386385.1 Myxococcales bacterium | reverse complement strand
ACCCTATCAACGCGGACGCTCGCAGTTGCTCAACTTTTGGAGCTACAAGCTGTCTCATCGTCGCCGATGTTTGCACCGCAGCGACGAGCCTCTCCAAAAGCTCCGTCTCACGCTCACCGTACCGCCCCGTCGGCAAGGTCAGTGCCTCTTCAATCAACCGAAAAATCTTCGCCCCCGCTTTCTGCGCAAGGTGCTCAACCGTGGCTCCACCATAGGTCATCGCCCGCAAAATCAGGGCCAACTTGTGCCCCGA
This sequence comes from Myxococcales bacterium, assembly GCA_031386385.1. GTDB lineage: Bacteria > Myxococcota_A > Polyangia > Polyangiales > JANNCG01. Next base: position 3,438 of record JANNCG010000681.1, on the reverse strand, counting down.
ATCATCGCCGGTCTCGATCGATTCGACGAAGCGCTCCAGCTTGTCAGCTGCCACAAGGCTAAGCGTGATGGGTAGTATTTCATCAGCCCAATTCTCGTTCTGCACACTCGCTGCAATGGCCGCTTCGATCGTCGGCCAAGGCTGTTCGCACAAAACACTCGCCGCAAAAAACTCTCCAACCGACAGGTGCGCGAAGCGACGAACGTCCCTGCCCGCAAAGAGTCCCGAATCGCGAATGACGTCCCAACGTTTGAGGCTTCTTAGCTCTTGCTGCAAACTCTCATCACTCAGTCCCGTGTGCAGGAGTTTTTTCAGCGCAAACTCACCGAGCGTCCTGTAGATTTCTGCGAGCAGTTCGGACTGCTCACCGTCCCGCACACCCTTGCGATCAAGCGCGGTCTGCAAGAGAAAATCCACCGAGTCGCGATACAGTCTCAGCATCGTGGCAGAGATTTTTTTCTGCCGCGAGTACAGCTCAGCCGCCATCAGCAACAACAGCGGAATCCTCCTCCACTGCTCCGCGTCTCCCATCGCTTCGAGCTCTGCAAGCAGCGCCACCGTCCACTTTGCACCGCCGTAGTACGAGGAGAGAAAAGACAGCACGGCGTTGCGGGGCAGTCCAAGCAACTCTAGCTCGCGCCAGCGGCCAGGGCGACTGGTCGTTCTTGGGCGACCAGTTTGGATTAACGCGGGAAGCAGCACGCGCTGTTCTTCGAGCAAAGCATCAAGCGCTTCAAGCTTGATATCACTCAGCTCGTCCCGAGCATCGAGCAAGACCATCACGCGCTTTTCGTTCACTGCATCGGCAAGCGTTCGCCTAAGACCTTCACTCGCGCCCACTGCGAGATGTGCCAGCGACGACTCAATGAGCCACTTCGCAACATCCCCCTGCCGCTCCCACGAGTCCGCTAAAACCAACAATGGAACCACCTCTTCGCCTCCCACCTCCTTGCCCGCCCATTGCTCAATCGCAAGTACGCACAGGTGCTTCATGAGCGTACTCTTTCCGCTTCCCGCTTGTCCCTCAACGAAGTGCCATGAGGCGCGCGCACGGTGCAACAATTGCTCGCTGGTGAGCTGCGCACCCTGAGCACCATCCGCCCACTGTCTTCTCGCACTCGCGCGGAGTTTCGATTCGCCCAACAAATTCTTCTCTGAACTCTCGACGTGATGAATTTGTGCTAACCGCTCAACGATATCCAGTGGCCTATAGCCCAGGTCCATGCAGTCCACGCGGGCCGAGAGCGTTTGCTCATCACGCAACCGCAACTCAGCAAAACCAGTGTCGAGCGGCCACGACTGCCGCGAGCCGATTTTTGTTACTCGTCCCCAAACTAATCGCACCGCGCGCCGGTACTCTTCCCAACTCGCGTCTGTGATCCCTGTGCAAACGGGCGTCTCGAGGACATCGTGTTTAAGCGATTCAATCACCGACGCAATTTGCGACGCACCGACCACGGCAACGGCCGTGTCGCGCAACTGCTTCAGGACGGTCTGCAGCACCGGCAGAGTAGCCTCATCAAACCCGTCAACGAGGACACCTTGAGCGCGAAGTGCGACGCTGTGCTTGTCTACGAGCGACTGAAAATCCGTCCCCGTAAGCTTCTCGTCCAACTGCTTTGCCCACGTTGACCAGTCGTCACCAATGCCGTCAGCCACTCCCGCAAAAAACGCTTGCGTGTCAGCTTCTTCGCTCGGGACTTGAGCATAATCGCTGGGATTATCCTCGCGAAAACCGCGTGAACGCCAACGATCGAACGCACGCCATGGGCTGACGTCAATCACACACGTGTGCCGAAGCACCGCGTGGACTTGCGCTGCGGTGACCTCGTCTCGCTCATCGAGAATCGCACGAACCTGTGCGTGGGCGACCTCGGGATGCTCGATGCGGTCTTTGTTCCATCGCTCATTGAGTTGCGCACGAAGTGCTGCTGAGGCACCAAACCAGGGTCCTGCGATCAGCACCAATGGGCAGTGCCGCGTCGCGACGTCAGTGATCGCAGGCGTCACAGTTGCTTTCAATGCAGAGAGAGTACCGCGCTCACTTGCGAAACAACAACCGCGTTCTTCGGACATGCGACAACGCAGCCGATGAAGCGACGGGAGCCCGCGCAGCTTGTGCACACGGCAAGTTTGTGCGACATGCGGCGAGTGTGCAGGCGGCTAAACAGTCGACTGTTTAGAAATTATCTCGCTGAATTTGCAACGAATCGTGAAAATAATGGCGCGAATTTCACCTTCGTTCGATCGCCCCCAACGATGTCACAACGTGCTGCCGACGGGTCCGCTGCAGCGCCAACACTGATCTGTTATTCGCTGTAAAGCCTGCTATCGCGGCTCGCGGCGATCGCGAACCAGGACACCAACCAACCCCTGCCGCACCTCTTCGAAGGTTCGTTCCGCAGTTCGGCGTTGGGTTGGCCACACGCGACTCAATTTATCCCAGTGAAAATACCCGCGATTGGGCACCCCTTCGATCCCCTCCCCCTCGCCGACGCACTGCCCATCGCCCACCTCGTCGTGCAACCAAACGGGTGAATTATTTTTCGACCGGGGCTCCGACTAGCGGTGCGCGCTGCGTGTTAGCCTCTCGTGACAATCGCGGTTACCGTTGAAGCAACCGTGGGCTGCCAATTCGTGGAAGCGAAGGTTTGGTGTATGAATTTTAAGTCAGTTTGCATCGTGTGTGTCTTATTGAGTGCGGCGTGCGGGACGCCCGCGAGCAGCGACGTTGCTAATACCCCAGATGTCCCGAACGCGCTGGCAGATGGTTTAAGCGATGCGCCAGACGTTTCCAACATGATGAGGGCGGATGTTTCGAACGTCTCGGATGTGCCAAATGTGATTGCTGACACAGGGGGTTGTGCAATGGGCACGATGACGTGCGGTATGTCGGGTTGCGTCAATGTTCAGACGGACATCAACCACTGTGGAATGTGCGGCAACGCATGCGCTCCGGGTCTTGTCTGCTCTGCCGGCGCTTGTGTTGTCGTCTGTCGAGCACCGCTTGTGCTGTGTGAGGGTGCGTGCATAGACACGGTGAACAACCCAGCTCACTGCGGCGCTTGCGGCAATCGGTGTGTGGCCGACAACGCAACGCCCGTATGTGTCGCGGGTGCGTGCAACCTGATCTGTGCGCCAACGTTTAGTGACTGCGACATCAACGTGGCCAACGGCTGCGAGAGCAACACCACAAGCAGCGCTGCTCACTGTGGTCGCTGTGGCAACGCGTGCCCGATGAATCAAAGGTGTGTTGCGGGCGTGTGTGGTTTGGACTGTCCGATGCCCAACTCGATCTGCGGTGCGGGTGCGATGATGACGTGCGCTAACTTGCAGACCGACGTGGCCAACTGCGGAGTGTGCGGCAATGCGTGCTCGGCGGCCAATGGCACGCCGGGTTGCGATGCAGGATCATGCACCATCGCCTCTTGCAACGCG
>JANNCG010000092.1:0-2157 GCA_031386385.1 Myxococcales bacterium | reverse complement strand
GCTCGTTGTTGCAAGCCACAGACGCCAACCCCAGCTGGCCGGTGGTGGAGGGACAGACTTATCTGCCTACCTCGTATAGGCAAAAACGTTTGTATGAGTTGTACACGCACAACCAAGCTCAGTCGCTCGATCACGCAACGTGGGTCATAGAGATCAGCGGCCCTCCCGCGAGCGCCAAGATCGCTGCGGCGGTGCGCGTAGCGCTTGATCAGCATGAGGCCCTGCGGAGTCGATTCTGTCGGCTGGGTGACGCTTTAACCATATCCATTGCAACAGCAACAGAGGCCGTGATTGAGTCGTTAGTCCACGCAGATGAGGCGTCCTTTTGGCCTACTGTCCAGAGCTGCTCAACCCGATTGGACGGGACCCCGTTTGATCTTGAGCGAGGACCTTTGGCGCGCGCTGCGATCATTGAGGGACCCATTTGCACGGCGTTGGTGTTGTCGATTCATCACATTGTCACTGATGGTTGGTCGATGGGGATCCTCGCCAAGACGATTCATGCCGCGTTTGAAGACCCAGCAAGCTTGCAACACAAGCGCACAATAGAGCCAGAGCAGCGGTCCGTTGCGTACGCAAAATTTGATCACGATCGACATCAGGGCCGTCGCTGTGAAGCACGCTTAGCGTACTGGCGCAGGACGCTTGCTGGTCATCCGAGAGTGTCGCAAAGTGTGGTGCCTAAGAGGTTTGATCCGCAGGTAGTTGATTTTATTTTGCCTGATAATTTTCAGCAAATTGTCCATGACGTCGCGACGAGCACGCAGTGCACTGTGCTGGCAATACTCGCCGCACTCTTTGGCCGATCCCTTGTGCATGCAGGACTTGAGCATGACGTGTTAATCGGAACCCAGCACGCCAACCGAGAGCTCGTCGCGATGCAAAATGTGGTAGGGTACCTTGTGGATGTGTTGCCGCTGCGGCTGGGCCACCTCGGCGAGCAGTCACTCTTGAAGTGCATTCAACGAGCGAAAGAAGTGCTCCAATCGGCGCGCGAGCACGCGCTAAGCATTGACTATCTTGTGCAGCAAATGTGGCCTGAGCGCTGGTTGCATCGATTTTTGCCGCCCCGGTGGGCGCTCAATTTGTTGCCTGCTGAAAACACAAACATGCACGGACACGAGCACCGATTTCGGCTCGCCAACGAGGGCATGCCACTGCCCGCGTTTCAATTTTTTGACGTGATGCTCTATGTGCAACTTGAGCGTGGGCTGTGTACGTTTGTCGCAGATTTGTCAGTGATTTCTGAGGCACAGCTAGCGTTGCTTCGGCATTGTTTTGCAAGAGAATGTGCGGCCCTTGCGGTGGTATTTAAGGTTCGACACAACCCAGTGCTCGACTAGAGATTTATCCATTCATTGCCACCAAAAGATCCATCATCATTCGCTGTAGTGATGAAATGCGCGCAGTAAGTTTGGTAGGTAGTTTTGATTCGATGACAAGCGCATTTCGCGAAGGCGATGTGCTTCGTCGCTTGTGGGCTCATTCAGACGGGCGAACTTCACGTGATGCAAAGGGGCTCGACGGGTATGGATGCGCATCGATCGCGCGCACATTCACGATTGCTCTGGGCTCGTGCACGGCTTCATCGCCAACCGAACAAGCGCTGCGGCAATCGCTTGCGGACTGTGCTGCGATTGACAAGTGGGGGCTTGATCGCTTCGCAGCAACCGTTCGGCAGCGTCTAGCGCAAGCATGGAGACTGGATGAAGCCGCGATTGACTGCGACATTGTGCTCACACCGTCTGGTACGGACGCCGAGCTGATGCTTGCGTGGCTGAGCTCTGTTCGCGCGGAAGGGCCAGTGACCTGCATCATCCCTGGCGCAAACGAGCGCGGCAGTGGAACGTCCATGGCTGCTGCAGGTCGGCACTTTTCGGCTCTTTTGCCCAACGGATCACGGTGCGTTGTTGGCCAAGCGGTCGACTCATCACGCTGGCCGACTGTCGTGGCCATTGCCCATCGCTCGGCTTCTGGTGAGCTGCTCGCGCGCGCCACATTGCGATCCGAGATCGAAGACGCGCGGACAGTTGCACTAAATGCTGGCGCGACCCCGCTGATACATGACGTGGTGCATAGCAAGACGGGCTGGACCTCAGTCGGTGATCTGTCTGAGATTTCACACGCCCTTGATGATCATCGTGTGCTTGGGGCGCT
>JANNCG010000082.1:0-10757 GCA_031386385.1 Myxococcales bacterium | reverse complement strand
GTCCGCGCCAAACAGCCCACGAAGCAAAGCCAGCGCCGTGGGCGCGCTTCTTCCATCTCCGAGGCTGTTGACCGCTCGCAGCGATTCTTGCAAATTGGGTGGCAGATCGTCGATCCGCGCTTGGATCACGTCGTCCGAACGTCCCGAGGTCTTAAGCGCCCGTCTCGCACGCCAGCCCCACGCTTCACCGTCATGCACCAACGTCCCGAGCTGCACCGCCGAGCGCACCGCGTGCATGATTCGACCGGGCAAAAATGAGCCTTTTCGCGCCAACAACCGGTCCACGCTTGAGTCTCGCACGCGTCCGAGAATCGCCCGGACAAGCGCACGCGCATCGTAGTCACGCAGCGGACCCACGCTGATCCCCTCAAGCGGAAGCTTCGACGAAAACTCCGTCCCCGGCTCCACCCGAATAATAAACGTTCGCTTCGAAACAAGCCTTTCAGAGATCTTCGAAAACGACGCTGCCAGCGCCGGAGTCAGCGGATCCGCCACAATCCACGCGTTTGCAGGACAGGGCTCAACGGCGCGCTCAAGGTTGCCCGTGGAGCCGGTGAGGGCGACCGCTGGCAAGAAAAACGCAAGCGCTCCAGCTTTCACCGCCGCTTCTTCAATCACCCGCGCGGCGCCTGCTCCCGCGACCGCGCGGACCAGCACTGGGCTGCTTCGGCCAACGGCGTTTTTCAGAGCCGCGATTTCGCGTTGTCGCGCCACCAAAGCCGGGCGGCTGTTGAGCCTCGTCACACTCTCACGACAAGCTGCGCGCTCAGCGGCACGGGGTGCGACCGCTGATGCAATGCACGGAAGCGTCCAGTTCTCTCGGGACAAAGCCTTGACCAAGACCAAGTCTCTCTCAAGCCTCTCTCTCGCTGCGCGCGTGACTAACAACTCACCGTCGGCCGCTGCACACGCGAGGGCTGCCGCGCGCTGTCGAGCGGTCGCTGGGTCATCGCCCTCCACTGCGATCGCGCCTGAAAGTCCACGCAAAACGATGGGCATCAGCTTCGCGATACGCTCGGCCGCGTCAGCGGGACGCAGGGTCTCAAACAAGTAGGCCTCAAGCGTGTCGAGCCAGTTGGTCGGTGTGCCTAAGACTGAGCGGGCCTCAACGAGGGCATCTTCGGTCCCGCGTAGCGCGACGATCCAGCAATCCATGGGACGCCGACCATACCATTACCCCGGCCCAACCCCACCAGTGTTCTTTACTTCTTCAGCCGAGACTTCAGCGCCGCGATCTCGTCGTCGAGCTCGTCCTTCTTGGTCCCTGTCTCAAGTTTGCGAAACCGCGCCTCAAGATCGGCCTTTTTCGGGTCATCGAGCAGCCCATGCGCCTCAGCTTCGGCTTCAAGATTCTCAATCTTATCTTGCATGTCCTTGAGCCGCTGCAGCGCCGGGGTGGGGGCGTTGTTTTCGCCCGTCGAGTCACTGCCCGAGCGGGATTTTGCGACCGACGCGGCCAAAGAAGACCGCTTCGCCTTGAGCTCTTCGACCTTTTTATCCAGCGCCTCAATGGAGGTCTTGATCTCTTCGGCGTACGAAGCTTGCTGGCCACGAAGCCTGTCTGCTTCGACGGCGTCGGTCTCAGCCTTTTTCTTTCGGCGAAGGGCCTCACGCGCGAGCTCTTCATCGCCGTGCTCAAGGGCCATCATGGCTTTGCTCTCCCAGCTCTCGGACTCTTTGACTTGGTCCGCGACTTTGCGCTCAAGCTGCTTAACCGATGCCAAGGACGTGATGTGTTCTTGCCTGGCTTTTTTCAGCTCATCCGTCATGTCATCAATCGTTTGATTGATTATTTTTGCCGGATCTTCAGCCTTGTCAATCAAGCTGTTGAGATTCGATTTGATAGAGCGACCCAGACGATCAAGAATTCCCATAAAAGCTCAAAAACCTCGAACCCTGCTCTAGCATGGATTTTTGCCCGTCGTGTGTCTCAATTTCGCACAGACGCACGAACCATAATCGTGGGCGCTCACATATTAGCCTGTAAACCCTCCAAAGACTGTGCCACTCTCCAGCCCTCCAAAAATAACATGCTGTCTGGACAAAGAATTTTTCTCACGGGTGGAGCCGGATTTATTGGCACTGGCTTAGTGCGTCGGCTCTGTGAAACCAATCACTGCGTTGTGTACGATCTGCTGCGTCGCAATGCTCTTTCCGCGGCGGGGTTAGACAAACACCCCAACGTGACGTTGGTCAAAGGCGACGTCAAAGACTATGACTCGATGGCCGCGGCCATGAAGGGCTCGGACTACATCGTCCACCTCGCGTCGATCGCCGGCGTGGACACCGTCCTAAAAAACCCTGTCCTCACGATGGAGATCGCGCTCGAAGGCACCATGCACGCGCTTCGTGCGGCGCAGGCGCAGGGCAACATCAAGCGGTTTATCGATTTCAGCACGTCAGAGGTCTTCGGTACGCATGCCTATCGCGTGAGCGAAGGCGACGCGACCAAGCTCGGCGCTGTGGGCGAAGCTCGCTGGACATACGCTGTTGCAAAGCTCGCGACAGAGCACTTGGCGCACAACTACCACAAGCAGTTCGGACTTCCGACTGTGAGCATCCGACCGTTTAACATCTACGGTCCAGGACAAGTGGGCGAAGGGGCGATCAACGCGTTTGTGACCCGCGCAATCAAAAACGAGCCGATTAAGATTCACAACGAAGGCGATCAGATCCGCGCGTGGTGCTACATCGACGACATCGTTGACTCGATTTTGCTCTGCTTGGACAACGACAACGCGATCGGCCAAGCATTCAATATCGGCAACGCTCGCTCAAGCGTCACGATCTACCAGCTTGCTCGGTTGATCGTCCGCCTGGCCGAGTCAAAGTCCCCCATCGATTTCATCGAGTGGAACTTCGCCGACGTCGAGCTGCGCATCCCCGACACACGAAAAGCCACAGAGTTGCTGGGCTTTCGTGCGCAAGTCGACCTCGAAGACGGCCTGCTGCGGACCATCGCTTGGTACCGCGAAAAGATCGCACGAGAAGGGCTCTAACCCGTTTAGCGGGGCAAGCGTGGTGACCGACGAACGAGTGATCGATTTAGAGGGGGTCCGCGCAGACGGTTGGTACGAACAACTGGTCGAGTCTGTCCCGTCGCTCGAAAAACTCTCAACGTCGCTCGGTGACGTGCTGCTTGCTCTCTCACTGGCGGCGGGGTTTCGCATTCAGACCGCGAACACCGACCGGCTCACGGGCGCACTCGCTGAGCTTCAGTGGAGCTTTCAGCCTCCCATAGACATCCCCGATGCGTCGGATTCGCACGGCGACGCGTTGATCAGTCGGGGGACAGTTGCCACACTGCGCGCGGCGATTTTGGCGACCCTTGTGGGCGAAGCTGAGCCGAGCGTACACTCGCTTAGAAGCAACGAGCCCTCGGATATTCGCGCGTTCTTGGGCCTGCGGTCTGTGCTGCTCGCGCCGCTGTTTGGGTTGACCCTTCGCGAGCTGCGTCTCGCACATGACAAGACCGAAGAACCTCGTCTGGTCATCGCCCACGACGCGGTTGAAGAGGTCGTCGCGCTGAAGCAATTTCGTCGGTTCTTGCGCCAGCGCGTCGTTGAAATTTTGCAGGGCGACTCAGGGCGTGGACAGGTGGCCATTGACCTGAATCAAGCGGACCTGGCCCGCGCCGCGCTTGAGCAAAATCGCCCAGAAGAGACCGTAGCGCGGTTGATGTCTTGGGTGGGTCCCCTGACGATGTTTCATCGCACCGCTGAGGGTCAAGCGCTTGAGCCTGTGACGCGCGCAAAGCTCGCAAGGGCGCTGGGTGCTCTCGCGACTGCGTACGGGCGGCTCGAGCGCCGGGACGAGCAGCAAGAGACCATGCGGCTGGCGCTGCAATACGCGCATGACGGTGATGCTGCGAGTGAGCTGTACTTCAACCTTGGCGTTTCGTTGCTCGAAGAGACGCGCTTCGCTGAGGCCATCGCACCGCTTCGAAGAGCGTTGTCGCTGGGTGCAGCGCCGTCGAAGATTTTGCCCAAGCTGTCGGTGGCTTTTGCTCGCTCAGGGCGCGCTGTTGCCGGTGTTGGGTGCTTGTTGCGTGCGAAGTTGTTGCAGTCCGATCCGGCGGCCATCGGCGAGGCAGAGCACGTCTTGCGGTTGGCCCTCGGGCCTTCGTACACCACGCTCAATGAGTGGATGACGGCTCATCCCGCGGTCGATCAAGAGACCACTGAGATCCCGAAGCTCCCACCGTCGATGTGACCGGTGGGCGAGCCCGGCCAATGTGCCCAGCGCGCCCAAAACGGATTCGAATCCGTTCTAACGGAATTAATTCCGTCCTGAGCCACAGAGCTTCGAAGAGCGTTTGCTGCGCTTGTACGTCTAGACCACGCAGGTCTCTTCCATGGCGTTTATCCACTTGTCTCGATTGGTGTTTGTTTGCTTCGCGCTCGCGCACGGATCCGGCTGTCAACTGCCGCAGACCCCCGGCTCGCCCGCTCCTATCACGCATACTCCCAGCTTATTGGCTGTGCAAGTGTCCTTTGATGGCGGAGCCTCATCACAAGATGTGCAACTCTTGCCCCCGCCCGACGCGGCGGGAGACGCGCGTGATGGCGCGGTCTTGGTGCTCCCAAGTCGCGTGCACCTGCAGCCGTTTGCGAACGAGCAAAACTTCAGAGCGTACGCAGACTTGCTCATCCACGCGACGCACGCGCGCGAAGAAGCTCAGCGACATCCCGTCCCCGTTCAAGTGGACGACAAACCGACAGCATACATCCCACAGCTCGGTGCACAGTCGATGGACGGCGGGACGCGTGCGGGGACGGCACACCGCTCGCGTGCAATCGAGGCACCCACGCCATCGGCCTCTGCACCCACGACCGCGACAAGCCCCGATCCTAGCTCGGGGTCGATCACAAACAACCAAGAGCAGGGTGTCGACGAGGGAGACATCGTTAAAGTACGTGCAAATGACCTGATCATTCTTCGTCGGGGGCGGCTTTTTTCTGTGCGACTTCAAGAGGGTCGGCTTCGCGCTCGAAGCGTCATCAGCGCGGCTCCTCCGGGGGTGACTCCTGCGTCTTGGTACGACGAGATGTTGGTCGACGGCGACACGATCCTGGTGACTGGGTACGGCTATCAACGACGCGCCACTGAGATCAATCGGTTTCACATCGATGCCGACGCGGTGATCACTTACCGCGACACGATCTTGCTGCGCTCGGGCGATTATTATTCTTCGCGCAACTACGCCAGCCGGATCGTGAACCACAAGCTCGTGCTGTACAGCCCCGTCCCGCTTTTTCAAAACGAGTACGACCCTGACAACCGAACTGTCCGTCAAACCGTGAATATACCCGCGTGGAAGACGCTGGATGGCCGGTGGCAGTCGAGCGCGAACTGGCTCGAGATTTATCGTCCCATGCGGCGAATGGGGTATGCGCCCACACTGCACACGGTCAACACCTGTGACTTGGCTACCTCGCCTATGAGATGCACCGCGCGTGCGGTCCTGGCGGGCAACTCACGGAGCTTTTATGTCTCACGCTCTGCTATCTATCTGTGGGTCGCGTCGAGTCCGCACGAGCCAGATCTGTTCGCGCAAACCCACCAAGCGATGTACCAAAGTGTCGATCCGACCAACAGTGGGTCCATTGTGTATAGGTTTCCGTTAGGGGATCAGGCGGTGGGCGCGGTGATCACGACGGGCTCGCCTGTGGATCAGTTTAGTTTTCGCGAGACCGCTGAAAAATTGCAGGTGACAGTGATGGGAGGCGCACAGGGAGATGCGATGTGGGGGCCAGAGAATTCTCGCGGCGCGATGGGGCTGTACCAGCTACCGGTGACGCTTTTTTCGAGTGAGGTTCCGTACGCAGAGGCGAGCATGTTGAGGCATCTGCCTTCATTGGAGCTGCCCTATATGATTCAAAACCGCTTCGTCGGTGACTACTTGCTGTACGGCAGCGGAAACTCCTGGCGCCGCCGCTCGCCCTCACAGACGGTGACACACCGAGTGCTGGCCCACAACATCGCGCGCACCGTCAACCAAGCGATCGAGACCGAGCACACCATCGACCGCATTGAGCCCATGATGAACGACGCGGTCATCGTCGGGACCGACACGCACAACAATCTGCACTTTAGCGCGTTAGCGCTCGGCACGACGGCCGAGCGACGTGGGCATTTTGTGCGCGAAAATGCAGCGCAAGGTGAGACGCGCTCACACGGATTTTTCTACCTCCCTGGCGGTGAGCACGGCGGGATGCTCGGACTTCCGCTTCGAAGTGGGGGAGCCCAGGGCTGGAGGCAGCTGCGCGAGGGGTCTGCGGAGGTTCTGTTCTTACGCGTGACGGACTTGAACTTTAACCTCCTTGGATCGCTCGTTGCGCATCCTCCGACGGTACCTACAAGCGATAATTGCGTGGCGTCCTGCGCGGATTGGTATGGCAACGCGCGGCCGATATTTTATCGGTCAAGAATTTATGCCCTCATGGGTTATGAGCTGGTCGAGGGCGCGCTCACCGGTCCACTGTTGACCGAACGGTCACGGATGAACTACCTCGAAGCACTTCGCCCGTTTCTCAATCGACGGTGAATTCACTGATGCGAGAGCACGCCGGCGGTACTAGTTTGTAGGACCTTCGTCGAGAATTACGTTAGACTGATGCGTCAAACAAATGCGTCAGTATTCTTTATTATCCTCTGTGCAAAAAGCGGCTTTCATTGCCGCCGTAGCCGTGTGTGCGTCTTCATCGACCGCCAACGCCCAGGTCCTGCAGCGCTTCGCCCTCCGAGGCGAGCTTGGGATCGGAACCATGCTCTCCGCCGACCAGCGCGATGTGCAAGCGTACTCACTCGCCCTGCAGGGCTCGCTTCGGGTGGGCTTTACCGTCATTGATCCATTGGTGATCGAGGTGGGGTTGAGTAGTTGGTATTTTCCAAGCTCGATGGGCGCGGGGCAGGCGCTGTTACCCGGAGGCGGTGTACGGGTTGAGCCACGCATCGGAAACGTCGGGCGCTTGCAGCTCGACGCACACGCGTTGGTGGGCTTAACGGGCTTTGCGCTTCCGTCGCTGCTCACTCGGTTTAGTTTCGATGTGGGCGCAGGGTTTGAGTTTCGTGTGCGCGATTGGCTAGGGATTGGCCCCGTCCTTCGCTATTCGCACATGGTGTCAGCGCCGCCGCAAGATGTCGCTTCGGATGCGAAGTTTTGGTCCGGGGGAGTCCTGATCTCACTCCGGATGCCGCCACCTCCGCCGCCCGTTGTGGTTGTAGAGCCACCCGTTGTTGAGCCTCCTCCGCCCGCAGACACGGACCACGACACAGTGCTCGACCCCGACGATTTGTGTGTGACAACTCCTGCCGGTGAGCACCCAGATCCCGCGCGCCGCGGTTGTCCTCTCGGTGACGCAGATGGTGACTCGGTGTTGGATCCAGACGATCAGTGCGTGAACGAGCCCGCGGGCCCAACACCCGATCCAGCGCGCAGGGGCTGCCCCGACGGCGACAACGACTCTGACGGAGTCCACAATACAGCCGATCAGTGCCGCGACATAGGCCAAGGCACCAACCCAGACCCGGCCCGACTCGGATGTCCACGCTCAGACCGCGATGGTGATTCGATTTGGGACGATACGGATCACTGCCCAGATCAACCAGGCGCGCCGAACCCCAACCCAGACCGCAACGGATGTCCGGGATTGGTGCGGATCTCTAACGGGCTGATTCAGATCACTTCTCCCGTGTTTTTTGCGACCAATCGCGATGTCATTTTGCCGCGATCCAACGCCATCTTGATGGCGGTTTCTGACGCGATTCGTGCGAGCGAAAACATTCGCCGCGTGTCTGTCGAAGGTCACACCGATGACGCTGGCAACGCAGCGCGCAACTTAGGGCTCTCAGAGCGGCGAGCGGCAAGTGTGGTTCGGTGGCTTGTAGACCACGGTATTCACATGTCGCGGCTTGAGTCGCATGGGTTTGGATCGACCAGACCGTTGGTGACCCCGCTGAGACTTCGAGGCCGAGCGCTGCGCGACGCGCGGGCACAAAATCGTCGTGTTGATTTTAGAATTGTAGGTGGACAGTGAGTTTATCCATGAGCAAAATGACAGTACAAAATGGTGTTTCTCTATCCCGCGTTGCGGTGCTGTTTCTAAGCACCTGGGCGCTGCTCGCCTGCGGTGGCCGCGCGGTGTTTCGTGCGCCGGACGATGGCAGCGTTGTGGTCATGGACGGGACGGCGGCGGATGTTCCGACCGGCAACACCGAAGGCGGTACCACTTGTATCGCCGGTCAAACACGCTGCGGTGATCAGTGCGTGAGCACGCGAAGTGATCCACGCAATTGCGGTGGCTGTGGACGCACCTGCGGCGCGATGGAGGTCTGCAACCTGGGGCTTTGCACAGGAATGTGCAGCGCCGGGCTCACCAACTGCGGCAACGCGTGTGTAGACGTAGGGAGCGACAGCAACAACTGTGGCGCCTGCGGGACTGTCTGCTCAAACGGCCGCACGTGCAACGGTGGAGCCTGCACCTGCCCCGCAGGTCGCGAGTTTTGCAATGGGATGTGCGTTGAGACCAACAACGACCCTGCCAACTGTGGCGTGTGTGGCAACGCGTGCGCGATGGGCCAAGTGTGCAGCAACGGTGTCTGCGGGATGAACTGCGCGATGGGCCAAGTGTCTTGCTCTGGCGCGTGCGTTGACTTGTTAAACGACAACGCAAACTGCGGTGGCTGCGCGCGCGCTTGTGTCAACGGGACGCTGTGTGTCGGCGGAAGCTGCAGCTGCGCCGCAGGGCAGATGGTCTGCGACGGTGCGTGTGTCGACGTCCGAAGTGACCCAGCAAACTGTGGCGCTTGCGGGACCTCTTGCCCTGCGGGGCAGGTGTGCGCTGCGGGCGCATGTGCGGCGGCGTGCCCACCGGGACGAACCATGTGTGGCGCTGCGTGCATCGACGTGAGCAGTGATTCAAACAACTGCGGCGTCTGTGGTGTGCAGTGCTCGGGCGGCACCAGCTGTGTTGATTCGCGCTGTGTTTGTGCAGGTGGACAGATGACCTGTGGCGGAGTCTGCAGCGACGTGACCTCGGACCCACGCAACTGCGGCGCTTGCGGAACCGTGTGTATGGCCGGTCAAGCATGTGCTGGCGGAACGTGTGTCGCGGGCTGCCCCATGGGCCTGGTGAACTGCTCTGGTGCGTGTGCGAACACACAAATCGATGGGAACAACTGCGGCGCCTGCAACAACCGTTGCCCTGCTGGGACCACATGCAACGCCGGAATGTGCGCATGTTTGCCCGGACAGATGAGCTGCGGTGGACGCTGCGTGGATGTTCGCAATGATCCCTCCAACTGCGGCGCGTGTGGTATGGCGTGTATGCCCGGCGCGACGTGTATCGCGGGTGCGTGCATGGCGATGGGGATGTGCTTGCCCGGGACGATCATGTGTGGCGCGATGTGTGTCGATCCGCAGACTGATCGATCTAACTGCGGGATGTGCGGCCGGGCGTGTGCCGCAACCGAAGCTTGTCGTGCGGGTGTGTGTACGCCCGCGATGGTCAACTGCCCAGTGGGCTCGCTTAATTGTGGCGGTCGCTGTGTGAATCCGTTTAGCGATCCGGCCAACTGTGGGATGTGTGGGACCGCTTGTGCGGCCGGTCAGGTGTGCCGTTTTGGTCGCTGCGAGGCGTCCATGTTGGTGTGCGCTGCGCCCACGGTCAACTGCAGTGGGTTCTGTTTAAACGTGCAAACCGACGCGCGAAACTGCGGAGCCTGCGGCACTGTTTGCCCCGTGGGGCAGACCTGCACCATGGGCCGCTGCGAGGCCGGGATGGTCATGTGTCCACGCGGAACAGTGAACTGCGGCGGCGCTTGCACCGTCACCGATTTTGATCCGCGCAACTGTGGCGCGTGCGGGACGGTCTGTGCCGCCGGTCAGTTCTGCCGCGATGGCCGCTGCCAGAGCCCGATGAACATGTGCCCACCAGGGACGATGTCCTGCGGCGGGATGTGCATCAACACAACGTCGGACACGAACAACTGCGGCGCCTGTGGCAACCGGTGTGCTGCTGGACAGAGCTGCACGTTGGGGATGTGTCGTGCCGTGATGTGTCTGCCTGGGCAGACCAACTGCGGCGGTGCGTGCACCAACACGAACATCGACGCACGCAACTGCGGGATGTGCGGAAACGCCTGTCGCGCCGGTCGCCCGTGTTTCGGCGGGATGTGTAGGTAAGAAATCGGTACACTCGGCGGACGATGAATAAGGTCGTTCGGTTAGAGAATCAGTGGTTCATTCTTGCGCGGAGCCAAGAGCTTCGCGACAAACCCATTGAGCGGATGTTGCAGGGGAGTGCGCTGGTGTTGTTTCGCGATGAAGCGGGCAAGGCGTCGGCGTTGGTGGATCGGTGCCCGCATCGCAATGTTCCGTTGTCGCTTGGGTCGGTGAAAAGGGGGCGGCTTGAGTGCGCGTATCATGGCTGGCAATTTGATGGCGAAGGCACGTGCAAACACATCCCGTCGCTGGTGGGTGATTGTGCCGCGAAGGCGCGCAACGCGACGTCTCATGCGGTGCGTGAGAGGGACGGATTTGTGTGGGTGTACTCAAGTGCGGGTGCGGTCCCGACGCAAGAGCCCTATCGTTTTGCGCTGGCAAACAACAGTGATTATACGCACGTCACCCAGTGCGTTGAGTCGGAGGCCTCTCTGTACTCAACCATTGAGAACGCGCTGGATGTGCCGCACACCGCGTTTTTGCACAAAGGCCTGTTTCGAAGCGAGAGTCGCAACTTGACTATCACCGCGGT
>JANNCG010000061.1:0-13537 GCA_031386385.1 Myxococcales bacterium | reverse complement strand
ATAATCGGCGCAGGCACCGGAGGCTTCGGCGAAGCCGGCGCGCTGGAGTTTATCAAGGACGAGCTGCGCGGGTTGCAGTGCTCCGTACGTGTAGTTGTTGTTCGTTATGTGCCGACGAAGAGCTAGTCCGGATCATTCATTCTGCCCGTCCAGGCCGTGCGCGCTTTGAGTGCAACCACTCAGAACCGCAGCGACAGCAACGGGATCTGCACAATCAGGCGCTCTTGCGTGCCGCTCACGAGCGGAATGGGTACTCCCGCGTGGTCGATCGGTGTCACTCGCTCTGATCGGGGGCGCGTTGCACCAACGATGAGCACCGGGATCCCGACGCCGAGCCCTAGAGCACCCACGACTCCCCCCACCACCAGTTCGGGACCAGCTCGCCCGCACCCACCCCCACCAAAACCACAGCCGAAACTGGCCGCAAAGGCCACCAGGAGAGACACGGTGCCCCCCACAGCGCCGATCCCGATAAGGACCCCTCCGGCGACCAACAATGATGTCCTCCCGCCGGACGATGGCTCGTGACGGAGCGCAAAGGCCGAGAAGCCCGTGGGTGGAATCCATGTCCACTGCCCCGACGACGTGTGTGAGCCGTTCTCAACGATCATTCGGTATGCCGCAGTCCGCTCGATCGGGAGGCGACATGGCAGCATGCACTCCTGCTCTCTCTCGCCTGGTTGCGAGGGAAAAACACGCAGTAAAAGCAATCGGCTCGCGCCGTCCTCGCCAACGAAACCGACCAATTCGGTCTGCGCTGGGGAAGCGATCGCGGGGACATGAATAGCAGTTAGCTCTTGCGCGCTCGCGAGCTGTCCAATCGCCAAAACGCTGGTCGCAATGAGCGTGCTGCAAATCGTGCTGGTCATTGGTAGCGATGTTCAACTACTTTGCTCAGCAAGACAAGATGTGTCCTGCCGATCGCCCACACCCATTACGGATCACGCATGCGACAACTGGCGCGCGTTGGCTGTGTCGGCCTGCCGCTGTTGCACTGCTGCTCACACTGACCACTGGGTGCGCGACGATGTTTAACAGCGGAGCGACCTTTCGACTTGAGCGCAGAGAGCCCATTCTCGCGGTCATGGAGAATGGGATTATCGTTGCCGGAGCGGTTCGGGATTTTGACGAACGCGTTCCGACGATGGCGCAAGCGCAGGCTTTGATCGCCTCCGCGCCACGGGTGCTCGAGCTTCAACCACGACGCTGCCACACGACCGTGTACGAAGTGCGAACTGCGAGCGGGGCTGAGCGGGTGACTGTCCGCTCTCCGGTCGGCGCAGGATGGATCGTGCTCGACTATTTGCTCGCTGGTATCTTTGGTATGATCGTCGACGTCGGCACAGGCGCTTGGTGCGGCTACGAAGAATCGCGGGATTGATCGCGCTTCCGTCGACAACGGCGTTTCCAACGACTCAGCGCGGGCACCTGCGCTCATCGAAGGTGCGCCAACGCTCAACCACCGGCTGCCCGTCTCGAACATAGCTCAGCACGACACGCCGCTCGGGTTCGAGCGCCAGCGAGATCGTCGCGTTGTGCGGCAACGGTGACCACGGAGACCTCGGTCCACCCTCTCCAAACGTGAGCCGAACGGACACGTTGCTGTGGTCCACAAATCGAAAAGCGCGGTTATTGCGGCAATACTGTTCAAGTGGCGGGCAATCACCATCGCTCGATCCGCAGCCCCGAGCGAGCGGTGCGAGTGCCAATGCCATGAGCAATCGAAGATCAACGAGCCGCATCAGCGCCTCCATCTGTGGAGGGGTATTGCACTGGCTCAAAAATAACGGTGAAGCCGCCTGAGCTCGCAAGCCGCACTCCGCCATCGTCCGACGCGTCCAGCGTGGTGTACCGCGATCTCCACGGCGTGAGGTCACCGACTGGTGCTCCGCTAACCGTGATGTCTTCAATCTCAAGTCGTGAAGACTCCGCCGAGATGGAGACACACATCGTGGCCAACGCTGCGTTGCTCGCGATGATCACAACGCAAACAACGGCGATCGCGATCACCGCCCGTACGACCGGAGTGGCGAACCTAAAACTAAAGAGCCGAGGCGACAGATTCATTCGTCGTCCGCCAAACTATACACCCAATCACCTACCACAAGCATGCGCACCCCCAACCCAAACCGTTGAAACCCCACACCCATCTGCACCCACCTGAAAATTCACAACTCCAAACCATCGTAAGCCTGTTACGAAGTTTCGTAACACTGTTACGAAATTCTCCCCCTACGCGCTGCTCTCACGTCCCTCAAGCGCCGCAAGCCGCCGCAAAAACTCGCGGCCCTTCTTCTCATCACACATCATGACAAACGAGGCCATCCCGCGCAGCTGCGCCAGGGTCTCGCCCTCTTTGCCACTGCGCCCGAGCTCGCGGTTCTTAATCGCCGCTCGCAATCTCCGCACCGTCTCTCTCGGAACCCTCGCCGTCGGCACACCATCCTTCGCCTGATTCACCACGAGCCCGGTGACCTTCTGTCGGTCCCCATCGCGCATCACCATGGTCTTGTTCGGATGCATGGTGAACCCCTCGGCCGTCAGAATCTTCTTCACCATCGCGAGCAGCGCGCCCACGGGAGCCTTCGCGCGATCTTCACTCTTTCGCCAAGAAAAAGTCAGGTCATCCGCATACCGTGTGTAGGCAAACCCAAGCGTCTTCGCGATCCCAGACAGCCTTCGATCCATCCGCAAACAGATCGCGTTAGTGATCGCTGGTGACGTCGGTGCGCCCTGCGGTAGCGCCCTGGGTCCCGTCGCCACAAACAGCGTTCGCCCGCGAAACTGCACCGGCTCACGAGGAGGCTCAGTACACAACAGCGCCAAAATGGTCGCGACATTCTCTCGCAGCCCGGCCTTGCGAAACAGCCCACGCACGCGCCGCCACGACACCGTCGGAAAGAAGTCCTTCACGTCCACCTTCACCAACACCTCAGCGCCCGCATGCACACGCGCGTTGGTCAGGATCGAGCGCGCGGACATAAACCCATGCGCCGCACTGTGTACGGGGAGCTTCTCAGCCAACTGCCGCAGGGTCCATCGCTGAGCCTTCTTCAGGCCCCTCTTTGGCGACGTAATGGTCCGCTTGCCACCATCACGCTTCGGGATACTCCATCGACGATAGTGCGTCCCCGAATCCACCTCACGGTGATAGCTCCACCAGCGCAACGTGGGAACATCCACGGACATCGCCTGCGCGAGATCTTCAGGAGATTTCCAGTCTGGAAGATCATTGGCTTTGAGTCGGTCCTCACGGCGCTCGACGTCAAATCGGTCCGCTTCGAGCTTGTCACTCCAGTGCACGCCCGAGCCCAAGTGCACGATGTGTGTCGCTCGGTAGGCTTGCCATGCGAGCTTCTCAAGCGCGCGCCGCTCAGCCGCTTCAACTTTTTTAGCCTCTTTGTAGTTGTTGCGTTCTTTGTCCCCCATCGAAGCGGGGTCCGAAGACGGATCTACAAGCACGCCTTTTTTGCGAAGCTCGAGGACAATCCAGTCCTCTTCCTTGCCTGCGGCCTCTATTTGTCGCCAGCGCGCAACACGCTCATCGTGTGCTTTTTGTCGGGCCAAACGCTGCTCTTCAGTCGGCTCACTTTTCGGAGCCGGTTGCTCTGCGCTTTGCGCGAGCGATGAAGAAACCATTGTCTCTAGCTTTGTTGCCATGGGTCTTGTTTTCTCCTCTTACTCACGCATCAGCTGCGTCGATAAATCCGTCGGTACTGAGTGCGTCGAGACGTGAGAAGTATGCCTCTCGGGCGTCTTTGTCTGAATCAAACCACAACCGTTGCTGTCTTGGGCCAGCGTCGCGGGCGCCCCAAGCGATGCGCACCACTTTGTCATCGAGTGTGACGCGATAAACTGTCTCTTTTCCGTCGCGATCACGACGAACCATCATGCGTGTTTCGGCTCGGATGAGCTTGCGACCCTCGGGTGTGTTGCGCATGCTCTCTTCTTGCGCGCGCTTGCGAGCGTACGCCGTACGGAGAGCGATCATGTGTTCACAGGGCCCTTCACGCATGGCAGCGCGGCGGTAGTGCGGACAGGCACACCAGGCGTCACGCACGCGGCCCTCAATGTCGATGGTAAACCGAGGGGCAAACGTACGCACCGCGGCACGGTCGTTGACCTCGCCTGTGATCTCGACGCCCTCGCCGGCAATCTCGTGAAATTTGCTGATTTTTACCGCATTTTTCTCTTCGAGCAGCCGGTGTGCATGCTTCTCGCGCTCGCTGCCGAATCGCACGATTTGGTCTTCTACGGGTTTGCCAAAGATAGACCTTGGACGATACATGTTGCGAGCGATGTCAAACAAGGCTTCGCCGTGAAGACACAGCGACTGAAGCCCCGCACGCACCTGCGGGATCGGTGTTTTGGTCTCGCTGACGAGCGCATCAAGAGACTGTGGCCCTTTGCTTCGCAGGATGCCACCAAGTGTCGCTGCGAGAGCCTCAGTGGCGTCTCCCGGGACGAGCGAGTCAAACGTGGCGGCACTCGACCAGCCCGCGTCGGTCCAGCCCGTGAGCGCCAACGTGAGCGTAACCGATCCACACTCAAGCACCCAAAACGTCGGGAGCCCTGCGCCGAGCAAGTGCACGCGGACTTTTTGTGCGTGCGGCAACAACCTTTGCAGACCCAACAAACGCTGGCGACCAAAGGTGCGAACAATGCGTGCGGACTTGCCGACAAAGTTGCCAGCGTGGCTCTCTAAGACCACCTCCCACGGCTCAATCACCATCCGTGCGGGCATGCCAGGAACAAGCTCAAACCGCAACGCACGCGGGGCTTTCTTCGCCTTCTTGGTGCGGAGCAAAAAGAGCATGTTGTACAGGTCCACTCCAGTGAACTCTGCCACGGTGGACGGCAGTGCCGCTGCGCTTTGGACCTGTAAAAATCCACGCAACCATTGATTGGCGACTTCGATGTCTCGCGCGGCACGGATCTCGTCAGTGCCCGAAGTTGCGGTCTTGGTAGACTCCGCTTCGATGGTGAGTGGGTGGTACGTGCGCAATCGCTCTAAGCCGTCACGAAACGCGGGAGTGAGTTCTGCAAACGACGTCCCATGGCGAACCGCGCGGTCGGCGAACAGCTCGTTGTTGAGCGACAAACGCGCATAGGCGCTCTCGTCTTTTGAGAACACTTCGAGCGACACTTGCTCTGGGTCCACCGTCCATACGGGGTCCAGCGTGGTGTCTTTGTGCTTATCGTCTGCGTAGGATTGATCCAAGAAGGACTTGTGTGCGTCCCAGATCTCTTTGGTCGCGCCTTTGCCTTTTTTCATCAAGTACGCGAGGTACTGCGAGCGATCGCGGGCTTTGAAGCGCAGGTCACTCGCGCGAAAATCAAGCGCCGTGAGCATGGCGTCGCGAAACAGCGCGGGGTCCAAGACCTTTCCGTGAAGGGCAACGGGACCGCTGCCTTTTTCAAGCGCGACCCTGACGTGTGCTTGGTGGGTGTCAATGTCGGCTTTGGACTCGAGAGCATATTGCAAGCGCATGTGCTGTTTCATAGGGTTGCCTCCACAGGCATCGCGAGGGTCACTTGCGGTCTGCCTTTTTGTTTCTTCTCTTTGTTCTCAATCCGAACGGCGCGCTTCAGTGCTGAGTACGCGATCTTTCGCAACTCAATGTTGGCGCCCTTTTTGTCCTTCGCGATCAGCGAGAGTGTTGCTTTTGCCTTCTCGCCACCGGCACGACCGAGCGCTGTGCACGCTTCGATTCGAATCGTTGCGTCGGTTGAGAGCGTTGCAAAATGGATCAGCTCATCGACCTCGCGGTTCACAATCGCACCGGCTAGGGCGAGCTTGCGGCCTTTGGGTTCTTTGAGCAATTTGGCGCGAATTTCGGGTGTTTTTGCGGCTCGTGCAAAGGTCACGGGGTCAAACGGCTCGGTCCCAAGGACCATCGCGATGGCCTTCGTTGCGTCTCTTTGCACGAGGGCATCGACGGCGATGGCACGAATGGACGCTGAGGCATCACGAAGCGAGCGCTCAAAGATCGCGAGGTCTTGGGGCTCGTTCGCGGACACAATCCACTGCAACGCTTCAAGACGTACTTCAGTCGGCACTGCAGGCTTCTCTTGGGTCATCAGCGATCGTGCTTGTTTAATCACACTGGTTGCGCCCAGACGCCGTGCGGCCCACAAGGACTGCCGCCACGCACGAATCTCTTCGCTCATGGGCGTGGCCTGGTTTGCGCTGTCGTCATCGTAGTCGTAGTCTTCTTCGGTCTTCACCTTGGTGGGTGCGGGAGTCCCTGCTTCGAAGCGTGTCTGTGCGATCTGCAAGGCCTTTTCCATTGCTGCTGCGAGGGCTTTGCGACCGGAGGCGTCGAGGGTGTCTGCGAGGGTCCCGATGATCTGGGCGACTTCGGCGCGAGTGATGGGGTTGCTGTCATTGAGCACCTTCACCGCCGCCTCCACCGGAACCACTCCGCGCTGAATAATCCCACTTCGAAGCATGGTTCGGTGCGTCGCATGAATCTGCTCAGTCAAGCGTGTGACGAGCATCGCGGGGTCGCCTTCGCTTGCCAAAAACTGCACGGCGTTGGTGATAAAATCACTGTTGCCCGAGTCAATGCAGTGAAACTCAACCCGAATCCGGTCGTTGGGGAGCAGCTTGTACAGCGCCGTTCGCGCGGCCTCACAGACGTCACCATCTTTGAGCGACTGCACCAACGCTGGCTCTGCTTGCGTATCACCGAGTTCTGCGAGCTTCTCTGCACAGAGGTTGCGGACGTTCCAGTTTTGCCAGGTCGCGAGCAACGAGTGCTCCATCTTCACGCGCGCAAACTCACCACCGACAAAAAACAGACCCTTCGCAGCGCTTAGACGAAATGTGTCTGCGCTACCGTCGAGCAGTGTTTGCTCTAGTCGTTCGAGAATGCGCTTGCGCACATCGGGCTCGGTGAGCTTCGGATACAGCCGTCCCATCGCCTCAATGGAGGCCGATTGCATGGGCTGATCAACGGGGGCTTCTTCGGTTCCACCGTTGGCGACGAGTTCAAGCTCTGAGAGCGCGCGTGGGTCGCCGAGGGTCCCAAGGGCTAACAACGCACGGGGCCGCTCTTCGGGTTGTCCCGCGCGGACCACCAAGAGCAACGGACGAAGCGCTAGCGAATCTCCAGTTGAAGCGACGCCCTCAGCGGCACCAAGGACCAGCTCGCGAGCGCCCGCTGTGAGCACCGCACGCAACGGATCAACGTTTGCTTTCTTCGCGATCACTCGCGCCCCATATGTGCTGACCGCCAACACCCGCACCGGAATCTCACGGTCCGAGAACAAGCTCAGCAACACCTCATTGGCGCCATCAAGCTCGAGCTTCTCAAGGTTGCGAATCGCCGACAGTCTTAACTCTGGGTCCTTCGCGCGCGCCGCCGCACTGGCCACTCGCAGTACACGCGCGGGGTCGTAGTGAAGTTTGTTCTCTTTGTCTTTCTTGATGTATGCCGTCGAGATGGCGGTACTAAACGCCTGCTGTCGAACAGAGACATCGTTGACGACAAACTGCGAGATGGCCAAATCTGCTGCAGAATCACTGCGAATTGACGCCAGCAAAGAGATTAGTCCGTGACGACTACCCTCGGCGATCTCTTCAAGACGACCCGCTAAAATGGGCACCGCAACCGCGGCATCCAACGCCACCACTGAGGTCCCTGCGCGGTTGGCATAGTCGGCATTGTCATGGCGCATAAACGTCGACAACACCTCTGCAGCACGCGCATCTTTGCGCCACGCGAGAAGCTCTGCCGCACGCAACCGAAGGTCGTCGTGCTCACTGCTGAGTGCGCGAAGCAACGCCTCAGTCACCCGAGGGTCAGCGCTCTGCGCCAAGCGCCCAATGACACCCAAGCGAAGATCTGAGTACGTGCTTCCAAGAGCCGCAACCAATGGATCAAGTGAGTTTTTGGGAGCGAGCTTCTCAAGCAGCTCAAACGCATACTTGCGCACCTCTGCGACCGGCGCATTCACCGCATGACTAATGCGGCTAAATGCGCTCGCACCCTGCGCGGCGAGCTCATCGAGGGCGCCGCGGGCGACGTCTCCGTGCTGCGACGCGAGCGCTAACTCAAGGGCCGTGTTGGGGTCTGCTTGGTAGAGCTTTTTCAGCCCCGCAAACGCGGACTTTCGCACCAAGTGGTGGTTGTCATCGAGCGCGCGAATGATCGCCGGAAGCGCCGCCCCGGTCCCAACACTGGGCTCGGTTGCGAGCGCGACAATACGATCTACCGCGTCACGGCGAACACGCTGAGACTCTTCGTCTGAGACCACTTGGCGCAGCAGTCCAACGTAGGCACCAAACGCGAGGCGAATAAGCGACGCGCGGTCCGGAGACTGCTCAGGACGATCTGTGGGGAGGTGTTTTGGATCCGCGAGTTCTTCGACAAACAGCTTACGCAGCCAGCCCTTCTCAGGCTTCACATCACTGTCGCCTACCTTTGGAAGCCTGTTGTCCGCGACCCAAGGCTTGCTCAACGAGCGCATCGCTCCAGCGTCCCGCGCCCGCGGAAAGTAATCGTTCTGTTTTTGCCGATGGTTCAGCACCTGCGCAGCGGCATAGCGTTGCTCAGGCAAATCACTGGCAAGAGCGTCAGCAAGACCGACCAGCACTCGCCCTCGAACCTCTTCAATCGGCCAAGCCTTCAGCTCTGAAGCCTTCTCGGGCCGGGGTGGCTGAAGGACCTCTATAATGTGTGCGAGATAGTCCTCGGGGTTGGTGCGAAGCTCAAGAGCTCTCGCGGCGCTGAAGCGCACGTCGTGACGCTGTGACGACAGGGCGCTGGCGAGCAAGTCTGGTGACTCGCCTCGGCGCAGCGCACGCAAATCGCGTGCTAAAACAATGGCAAACACACGCTCTTGTACGTCTTTGTCTGAGTCTTCGAGGCCCTGCAACATGCCGCCGTAGCCCTCGGGACCGAGCGCCGCGAAGGACAAAATTGCGCCGATGCGAATAGCCAACTGTGGGTGTTTTAGGTTTCCGGTGAGGACAGGGAGGGCACGGACGTCGCCGAGTCGAGCGAGACCATCAGCAGCCCATGAGCGGACACCCACGTCTTGGTGAGAGAGCGCGTCCAAAAGATAACTCTCGTCTCCGCGATGACAGCAGACCGACAGTCCGCGCGCAGCAGCTTCACGTACCGTGAGCACGTCGTCTTTCAACAGCTCAGCAGAGAACAGCTTAATACAACGTGTTGAGCCCAGTGTCGCAAGGGCCTCGGTGGCCGCGGTGCGCCAAGCATCCACCACGGGTTTTTGAAAGCGTTGGTACAGCTCTTTGTCGAGCAGCATCGTGCGCATTGGCTCGATGATTTGCTCGTCTTTTCGCACTGCAAGCTTGCCCGCTGCGCGGACTTTTAAGTCATAATAGCTAGACTGAAGCGCGGCGTAGAGCGGGCCGAGGTCGTTGGTGAGTAAGCGATCGAGCGTGTCGATGGCTTCACTGCGGACCGACTCATGCTCGTCTTGCAGCAGTTGCGTAAGAAGCGTTCGGACCGTGTCGAGCTTCGCGTGTCGCGCTTCGTGCGCGCCCGCCACTCGCCGAGCAGGAAGCACCGACTCCATTGAGCGAAGGTACGCCTCGGGGTCGCCCTTTTTGCGCGCTTCAACGACCGCGTCAAACGCTGCGGTCGCAACTCCTTGGTCGCGGTCACCGATGGCCTTGACCAATCGTGTGATCGCCCAATCTTCTTTGGCTTTGGTCGCCAGCTCTGTCACCGCGCGCAATCGTAGGTCTGCAAAACGGCACTCGAGCGCACGATCCAGCGCTTTGACTGGGTCGTCTGAGTGCCAGGACCATAGGGTTCTAAACGCTTCAGCGCGGACCTTTGGGGCCTCATCTTCGAGCGCATCTCCGAGCAGCGTCTCAGCCGCATCGTCGCGCTTTTTCTCTGAAGCCCCGATCTTGACCAAGCGATCTAGGCCACGAACGCGGATGTCTTCATGCGCGCTACGAAGGGCCGACTCTGCCACAAGCAGGTGATCGGTGGCTTCGAGTTTTCCGTAAGCGTCGAGCGCCGCTGCACGAACAGCGGCATCGTTGTCGTCAAACATCCAAACGAGCCGCTTTTTGGCTCGTGGATCTTCAAGTGCGCGCAGGGCAAGCGCGGCCTCGCGGCGAATGTTTGCGTCCGCCTCACGCGACAGTTGTAAGAGCGCGCCAAGCGCACGAACATCTCCCATGCGAGCGAGTCCACGGGCGCCGCGAAGGGCTGTGTCGGGCATGCGGCACGCGAGGGCGGTGAGCAGTGGTTCAAGCTCACTCTCTGTCGGAGCTTTCTTCGCATCGCCACTGGTGGGCAGGGTTGTCATCGCCTGCGCGAGCTCTTCTTTGGTGACCGCTTTGTTTGCCGTGTCAGCAGTCTTGGGAGCATTTTCGCGGATGCGAACTGCGATCCGGCGCGAGATCTCTTGCAGGGTGCGCTCTAAGTCTTCGTTCTCTTCTTTGATGGCGTTGAAGAGTGAAGTGCGCTCATGGACGCGCAACGCAAAGGCGATGCGGCGGACCTCGGGACTGACATCGTCCAAGCCACGCGCGAGGATTCCCGAAAAGGGAAGTGTGCTTGTGAGGCCCGACTGTGCGCCGCGGATAAGCGCGTCGTTTTGGATATCCTCAGCCCCTCGCTCAAAACCAATTTGCAACGGGGTGGGGCTATTGGTGGGATAAATTCCACAGAGTTCGTTGAAGGCTGTTTTGCGCACGGACTCGGTTGCGTCTTTGAGCTTCTCAATGATCAGCCCCTCAGCGACCGGCGTCGAGGACGACAGAGCCGCGAGATATTTGATCGCTTCCGCGCGCATGTCTGCAAAGCGTGAGCTCAACGCAAAGCGCAATGGAGCTAACGCGGTACTTCCGTCAATGGTTCGCAGCGCCGCGAGCGCGTTTGCACGCACCGTGGCGCCGTCATCGTTTAAGCGCTCAATGATCGCGGCGCGAGCCCAACGGCGACTCCTTTCGCCCAATAGCTTTGTTGTAATAGCACGCAGGTTGGGGTCCCCGTCGCTTGAGAGCACACGCAGCAACAAGGGCCGAGCGACCTCTTCTTCGCGCACAATAAGCGCTTGAATCGCCTTCTCACGGACGGACGAGACGCCATTTAAATTGCTCCCTAAGACATCAAACGCGTGGCCGAGCGAGCTGTCATGGCCCGTGACCGATCCATCGAGGGATGTGCCACAAACATACACCGTGCGAGAGTCGCCACCAGTGATCAAACAGTTGCCCGATTGCTCATCCGTGGAGGTTTGGTGTGCTTTGTCTTTCGCTGGGGCGAGGGCCAAAGCGTACAGAGGCTTGGTGCTGCCAAAATCAATGGTGCGGGGTTTTCGTCTGGATTCTAGCAGCCAAACTTTGACCGTTCCGTCCATCCCGGCGGTGACAAATCGCTCAGTCACTTCGACTCCCGGAGGAGGCGTCTCCCACGTGGGCAAGAAGCGAATCGCGGTTACGCCGCCGACATGCCCGCTGTCATCTGCACCACGCACTTCAGCGTCGAGCGCCCCGACGGTGTACCAAAAGCGAACGGTCCCATCCTCGCCACCGCTGGCAAGCCGCCCATCGTTGCGCGTGAACTCTAACGAAAACACCGCTCCAGTGTGCCCCGGCATCGTGCGTACAGCGCCCGTTGCGACGGTGATCACGTACACGTTTGAGTCGTCACCCGCTGCGGCGACGTACTCTCCATTGGGGTCCATCGCGACGGCGCGAAGGGGTTGTGTGCTCAGTGCCCAGCTCTTTTGTTCTTTGCGATCGCTCAGCGAAAATACTCGCAAATGTCCATCGAGACCGACGGAGTACACCTTGGAGTTGTCCGTGCTGACGGCCACTGCGGTGACGGCGGTTGCGTGGGCTTTGATCTCGCCAACAGCCTTTGCGTCGCTTAGCTGGTGAACGTGAATCGATCCATCACTGCAGCCGGTGATCGCGAGCTCATCCCGAACCAGCACGAGTGCGTTGACCTGAGATTTGATGGTCCAAAAGCACTGGTGCTTGCCGCTGGTGCGAATGTAGACAACAACTTCGCTGTTATCTAAGTCCGTGTGACCGGCGGTAACAAAAAATCTGTTTGTCGCGGCGAGTGCTCGGACTCGCTCATAGTGACCAATGTTGCTCATGAGTGCTCGACCTGTCCTGTGAGTGCAATGTGTGGATAGACTGCGTGCAGGCGCGCAAGGGCTGCAAGGCACGCTTGCCACTCACCCTTCGCGATCGACCCTGAAAATTCACCTAAAACGGGCGCTGCGATCTTTGCGAAGTTTTCGTCTTCGAGGGCCAGATCGCGGACCACTTCGATCACGTTAGCCTTGGCCACGCTGGCAGAGACGCTCTTTCGGCGCACTTCTGCTGGCTCTCCTGAGCGTCCGGGTGGAAGCCCAAACATGAGCTGTCGCAGAAAGTTGCGCACGGCTTCAACGTCAGTAAAGCGGGTCGTCTCAATGCGTTCGGGCGAGCCCTTGGCTTTGGGTTTCCACCCTGCGGTGACGGAGCTTGGGCGGTGCTGGTTCCACAGTAAGCGAACGGCGAACTGACGGACGTCGCGGTCGGCGGACTCCATGATGCGCCCCAACTTATCCGCACCACCAAGGCGCGTGTAGTGCAACTGAATCAATGACATCCCCACATCCCGCGTGGCACGTCGTCGACTCTCAGTGAGTGCAAAAACACTCGCAGAATCAAGCTCGTCCAGTGTCATGGTGTGCTCTGCAGGTGCATCTTTGTCGCCCGTCCCAAGCAGCGCGCTACAACCAAAACGGCGCACGTTTGCGTCCTCGTGATCGGCCAAACTGTACAAACGATTGAGCGCCTTCCACTGTCGAAGCTCGGCCTTCGCGATCGCTACGGCAAACACTCGAGAGTCTTCGTGCGCTGCCGCAAAAAACGGCCAGACACGCTCAAGGGTGTACACATCGCGCTTAAGTCCGGGCTTGATCCCATACTCTTTGCTCTCTGCTTGGGTTTTGCCCACCTCGGGGTGATGACAGCGCAAATAAGTCTGCGCAAAAGTCCGTACGGGCTCGTCTTTGTCCTCACGTGCGAGCTTGAAGAGTCTTGTCACTCCGGCCGCTTTGTCTCCATCACCAAAGTCTTCGGGCTTGCTGTCTTCGAGCAGTGTTCGAAGCGCAAACGATCGCAGCGCAGGATCTGTACGGCGTGCAAGGGCGAGCAACCAAGAGAGCCCCAATGCTTGCGCTTTGACGAGCTTTCGGTTGGCCAAAATAGACAACGCGCTCGCGCGAAACTCGGGGTTAAATACCAGTCCTTTGACCTTCTCGACATCGAGCCCTGGAAGCGAGTCAGCCTTCGCGATCCAAGCCGCCACGGTTGAGCTGTAGTTGCGGTTGCCAATGGCATCCAACACCCACTGAGCGGGCAGAAGTTTGAGCGGGAGCTTGCCCAAAACAGCGAGGGAGGTGTTGCGCGCGTTCCATTCGTTTTCTGCGCGCTTGTCATTAAGAATGGCGATCCACAGTGCGGGATCTCGCTCACTCGCCCCAAACTTGGACTCAAACCACTTCGAGAGCCAGTCGATCTGAGTGAAGGCCATCTCGA
>JANNCG010000043.1:0-5260 GCA_031386385.1 Myxococcales bacterium | reverse complement strand
ACACGTTTCGCGAGCCAGAACAAAGGTGGATTGAGATGGAGACCGGTGACGAGCTGTACACTTGGCTCACGGACACGCTCGCTCTGGTGCTTTATCCCGAGAGCAAAAAGTAGGCTCTTCGACGGGCTGTTGGGGCAGGGCGCGCCGCTGCGCTTACACCGGCGGGGCAACGAGGATCGCTCTGCCGTGGACAAGCTCATCGAGCGCATACCCGCACTCCCACAGCGATACCAGCGGCTCAAATGGCGAGGGAATATTCAGCGCACATGCCATGTCGTGCCATTTGAGAAGGACGACTAGATCGAGCACCACCGGACCCCACTGCCGCATCGCGTGAAGCTGCAGTTCTTGAAGCGGCCCGATCAGCTCGGCTGAGACTGTGATCCGCTGGAGAATCCCGCTGTCAATCTTATGCGCGGCGCACAGGGCTCTGAACAAAGCGTCACCGGTCTGTCCACTTGAACGAGCACAAAATCGCGCACGAAACTTCCGCGGGTCCACCACACGCCAACCGACCTGCTGCGTCGGGGGATCAAGCTTCAGCAGTCGGTCGGCCTCGGATGCAAATTGCCTCGCGAGCGCCTCTGCTGCCGCAACTCCGACCGGGTCACACCCGATGGCGACCGCGTCTGCGACCGAAGCAGGGGATTCGCCGCCGCGCTCGAAGCGACGATGCGTTTCGCCCACCCATCCGATGGGAGCGATCGTCTCCCAGGCCTCCCGAGCCGAGCTAACCCCGGGCCAGGCACCGTCGCTGGTCTGCACAAGCTGCTTGGCGGCCTTGAGTTTGTCAGGAGGGTCCACTTCGAGAGCAGAAATCACTGCTTTTTCACTGGCAGAAGTGACCTGTGCGAGGCAACGAACAAGCGCCGGACGGTGTGGACGGAATAACTTTTCTGTAAACTCTCTCACCCGTTCCGGGGTGAGAACGTCGTTTTCTCTCACGTCGTCTCGGTCCGTCGAATGTCTGCAAGCCGGTCGTACTGGCGATACCCGAGACGCTCAAGTGCAGATTTTGGTGCGAGCGCGATGTCTGCGAGCGTCTTGATTGCGTACGTCCCCGAGAGCACTGGCGGCCCGTAAGCCTTCATCGTCTCGTTGTCGCAAAACTGCTTCATCGGAAACAGCACCGTGTCCGTGTGCACATGAACAAAGTGAGCCATCGAAGCACGCGAATAACCTGGAACCCCCGTCGCCGTGACCACGTGCGGTGTGGCGTGAAGTCTTCCGCCGGTCAGGATCTCAAGTTGCTGGCCCACCTGAGCGACAATGCACCCCGCAGGGGCTGTCCCTGCAACGAGCTTGTCGTTGTCGCGCGTGCGAAGAAACAGCCCGCTCTTGTCGTCGGGCTTGGCGCAGCGTTTGCCTGATGGATCGAGAAATCGACCACCTGGAAGCAGCGTGAGCAAATTGAAATCTGTGTGCTCTTCGCCCCACAAGATATCCGTCTTCACCTGAGCCTCACTGAGCGGGAGATATCGCAGCGCGCGCGTAACATGCGGGCCGTTCTCCGTAAGCGCTTGCAGTGAATGCGGCTTCAAGTCGAGCGCGAGCTCACAGCCCGACAGCAACGAGAGTCCCACCGCGTGCAGTTGCCGGCCGATGTCCATCATCGAGTCGCGAAACGTCGGTTGATCTTCAGGCCAAACGTTGGGCGCATAAATCTGAGGATACAAAAGAGCGTCACGCTCACGGGACTCTTGCGGCGCGCAAAAATAACATTCTTTAAAATCGGGCTGCCCTCCAGCGACGACCGCCTGCTCGGTGTTCGGCGGAGTCCAGCCGCGCTGGTACCAAAGATCCGCGCGGCCAAACGGGCGCTTGTCCGCCTCGGGCTTCGCGCAAAACTGCAAAAATCCGTCATAAAACAGATCGAGCGAGTCTTGATTGATGCCGTGGCCGCGGAGATAAATCAGCCCAAAATGGCCAAGCCCCAACCGAACTGCGGCTGAAACTTCATCGCGCTTGGAGGGATCTTGCAGTGTTGAAAGGTCGAGAATGGGGATGGTTTGATCGGACATGT
Source organism: Myxococcales bacterium (assembly GCA_031386385.1). GTDB lineage: Bacteria > Myxococcota_A > Polyangia > Polyangiales > JANNCG01. The sequence continues at coordinate 3,237 of JANNCG010000043.1, read as the reverse complement.
CCCGTTGAGGATGCCACAAATCCGTTCGCCACCCAGACCATTTTGCAGTGTGATCGGGCGGTAATCACAGCGTACGATGCGAGGGTGACGGTTCATCAACACAGTATTCGTGGTTTGCCCTTTGTGGCCTCTCTCGGCGCGCTGGGTCTTGTGGGATGTGCGAGCTCCGTTGTGAGCGCCGGTGGTGACACGGGTGTGCCGCTCGACGTCCGGACGGCGGTCGTTGATGTGCCAAACCGCGATGTTCCGAACCCGCCGCGCGATGTCCCAACGGGATGTCCGCCGGGTGAGAGTGCCGCCGGTCGATGCGACGGTTCACGCGTGATCACATGCACCCCAGGGGGATTATCCTTTACGGACTGTGGTCCAGGGACTGTGTGCGTCCCGCCTCGCTCTGGTCGGGGTGCAAGCTGCGACATGGTGATGACGATGAGCGCCCAACTGAGTGGGGCCATCACGTTTGCTAGGCGCCCCCTTTCAGCGATCGGACTCGGAGCCGCGCGTCAGGTTCCATTGACCGGCGCAGTGGTGCAATTGCTTGAGGCAGTCACTCAAAACGTGCGCGTCTCGACGCTCACTGACGCGATGGGTCGGTACTCGTTTGACAACGTAATCGTTGCACCAACTGACAATATGCAGGTCCGAGTGTTGGCGACGCGGATGGATCCGACATACCAACTCACGGTGAGAAGCCTAGCGAACAACGCGTACGCTGTCACAACTCCGGGCTTCACATTGCAGCCGATGACCTCTCGCGACATCGTGATCGACGAGGCATCCAACGCGGGCGCGTTTGCTATTTTCGACACCTTTCGACGCGGCTTAGATTTTGTTCGAGCCAACCTCCCGTCGGCGGCACCGCTGCTCACCGTTCGTTGGGATCGAGGCCGGACCCCTCCGGGCGGGACGTCGTATTTTGTTCGCCGCGAAAACGCGATCTATCTTCTGGGTGGACCGGTTGACATTGATGAGTTTGATGAGCCGGTGATCTTTCACGAATTTGGTCATTTTGTTGAGCAAAATTACTCGCGAACAAGCTCCCCTGGCGGACAGCACGATGGCTCTCCCACCGATCCGCGGCTCGCTTGGGGAGAGGGCTACGGGACTTGGTTTGGCTGCATCGCCAATGGCTCTCCGCTGTACCTGGACACCAACATCAACGGCGATCTTAGGCTCTCACGCGACCTCGCAAACCTGCCGCTGGTCCGTCAAAATATGGGAGATCCCAACGGCCCGATTACCCAGCCAGTGGGCGAATACCTCGTCGCGGGATCGCTCTGGGCGCTGACCGTAGCGGGGATGGATCGCAGCGCTCAAATTGCGAAACAGCTCGCTGTATCTGTGAGGTACTTTCCAAGAAATCCGGCACCGGACCGCGGTTTTATGGGGGTCGATTTCGTCGACTTTTTGGACGGTTATTTATGCTTAAACAACGGCGCCGATCGCGCCACAATCGATCAGTACGTCGTGATGCAGAGACGTTTTCCGTATGATTATGGGATGGTGGTGTGTCGATGAATATCTCTCTTTACGCTCATGGTTCGGCGCTCGGCGCGGCGCTGCTATTTCTGTCTTCATGCGCACAGCCCGCACGGGCGCCGCAAGCTTCAAGTACGGTGAGCAGGCGGGGTGAGGGCGAGCCCGCACGGGGATCTTTGCACGTGCCGGGCGCGATCGTTGGGGCGAACCCTACTGCGCACGCAACCGTGAATGAAGAGAGCGAAGTCGTCGGTGAGCATAAACCAGACACCGGAATTACGCTCACGATTGAGACATCCGCACTGAGCGCAGACCGAATTGAATACTCCGTTCATGCCGTCGCGCGACACCTCGTACCCAGCGCCACTCTCTCGGTCACCGTTGCGTCGGGTGCGGTCCTCGTGGGGCCGTCATCGTGGGTGTTGACAAACCTCGCACCAGATCATTCGATCACCCACATGGTGACCGTACAACGAACCTCTGCAGTCCCAACAAACGGCGCGCACGTGATCGCGGCAGTGCAGATCACCCGTCCAGGCGAGACCGTCTCCGAGGCCATCGGCGAGTGGGTCTTCGGTGCGCCATCTCGAGAGCGACAGACCTCGATCGGACCACGAACAGCGCTCACCGACGCTGTCGAGCACCCCACAGCGCCAGTCGGGACAGAGCGTCTGATTCGTACTCCCAACGGCGAGACGCTGCACGACACCATCGTTCGCTGAGCCTAGCCAAAGGATCCTCATGCACGAAAGTGAGCTATCGCTTATAAGCGAAGAGGTGCTTGAGAAGTGTGTCTTGCGTCCAGAGCGCGCGCGCCTCGCGCAGATTCTCGCAGCCGTGTACATGCTCGCGAAAGACGATGCCGAGTCTGCAGCAGCGGCGGTGGACCTGCAATTTGCTTCGTCAGACAGCCAACTGCTTTGGACTGACTCGGGGTCAACAAAGCGGTTATCGCTCGGTCTTGGACACTTTGATCCCGCGTCCGCATGGGAGGCTCTCGCCTCTCAGGATCTGCTCCCGATCGATTGGCTGCAGTCGGCGGACCGAGAATTTGTGACGACTCCGTTGCACCGTGCGCTGCTGGATAAAGGGATGGATCCGAAGATCACGCCGCACCCGCATACGTTGCGCGGCTGTGTCAGTGTGGCGTGCAGCGTCTACGCCATGTTGACCGCCGAGATGCTGTTGCGGGCTGCCAATGACACCCTGAAAAATTGGGGAGCCGCACCGCTGCACGGTCCGATCCTCTGGCAAATTGACGAACCACTGACTTTTGAAAAACGCTACGCTGTCGCCCCATGGCTCGGCAGCGCCGCGTACGAAGCCGCACAGGTCGCGCTGTCGGGACGAACCTACGATAACTACGGGCGTGCGATCACACCGGCCGCTGAGTGGCGCAAACGGTTTTCGCAGCACGCCGACGATTGTGCTCGAGAGGCGCGCAAATTTGCAGAGCGTTCAGCGCGAGAAGAATACCGGCGCTCGCAGAACGAGAGCGAAAAACTTCAAACCCCCGAGCGCAATCCCTTCGAACCGGTGCTGCGTATCTGGCTCACAGGTGTCCTTCCGTTAAGTCTCGAGTCAAAGGGCAAGCTCGCCCTTATCGAACTCTAGCCCTCTGTTTTTTTCTCGTGACGCTTCGCGATCACCTGGCGGGCGCAGTTGCGGACCATTGACGGGACCGTCTTGCTCTTCATCAGGTTTTTTAAATCAGGGTCACCCAGGTGGCTGAGCTGCGTGATGGCGATGGGCGATGGG
>JANNCG010000034.1:0-3120 GCA_031386385.1 Myxococcales bacterium | reverse complement strand
AGCCAATTTTCAAGACATTACGCTCATATCACTGCAGCCTGGGATGGATCGGGCCGTTCAACTGACCGTGGGCTTTCGCACGCTTGATGTGCTGTTCTCGCAAGACGGAGCAGCGGCGTATGTGCTGACTGAGGACGGGATCTCGATCATCCGCTTCGCAGATATTATGGGGCCAACGATCTTGCCGAGCGTGTCCTTGCAAGACAACCGGGTGGAAGAGGTTCCGGTCGTTGAAGATGCTGGGGTGCGGGATGTACCGACGATTGCGGACGTCCCCACTGTAGCCGACGTAGTCGACGCAGCGATGGACGCAGCGCAACTGGACGCCAACGAGCAGGACGCGAATACGCAAGATGGCACTGACGATGTACTCTTGATGGACGCGGCGACTGAGGTGATTTCGGATGGGTTTTCACCACCGGATGCAGCTCCGCCGTCCGCGGTAGTTCGCGGACCTGTGACGGACGTCTCGCTCACGCAGGATGGTCGGTGGGCGGTCGCGCGTGTAGACACCATGGGCTTGATTCGGCTGATCGATCTTCGCAATCGCACGGTGCAGACCCTCAACTTGGGGGCAGAGGTCACCGACCTTGACCTGTCGAGCAACGGAGCGTTCGCGATCGCCGTACAGCGCGGCGTGTCACGCGTATTGCGCATCCCCATACCCGGCGCGTTTGACGGAAGTGCTGCAATTCGACGCACAGAGTTCATGAACGAGTTTGTGGGCTCTGTCACCATCGCGCCCAATAACAACTCGGCTCTGCTCTACACAACGGCCACAGAAGTGCGGCGCGTGTTGGTCATGGACCTCGCCAACAACAGTGGGACTGCCTCGTTTATGCTTCGCAAAGCCGTGCGAGCGGTCACCTTTGCGCCAGACTCGCGCAGCGCCCTCATCGTGCACACCCATGTCCTTGGAAACCCGAACGAGAGGGGCATTCCACTGGAGACACAGATCGATCGATCTCCTGGATATTCTCTATTAGATCCACAGTCTCGGTTTGTAAAGCTCCAGCTCACCGAGACCGATGTCGGTCCCTTTGCGCTGGTCCCTGGCGGCGGGTATGCATTTTTGCTTTTTCGCGACGACGTCAACCACCTGGCGTTCTCGCATCGCGTCAACCTTCGCTCGTTTGAGGTGACCCCATCGGTGCTCGGCAGCCCACCATCGTCCGTCGGCGCAGTCCCCGCCACCGAGCGTGTCTTCATCGGTCAAGATCACCCCGAGGGCCGCATCTCTTTCATCAACTGGAACACCGGAGCCACCGAGTCCCTCACAGGCTTCGAGCTCAACAGTCGTATCGTTCGTTAACTATTCTTGCTTCTGCCTTGGAGAGAAATCTCAGTGAATATCCAATATATCGTACGCTCGTGTCTCACTTTAAGTGCGCTTAACATGCTGGCCCTTAGCGCCGGGTGTGGCAAGCCTAACCCCGTCTGGACCCAATCCCTCGCGGTGTTAGCTCCCGTGCCAGTCACCGAGGGTCTGGTGTATGTTCAGCCTGCTCGATCTCGCGCAGCGATCCTAGATTTCACTGGAACGGCTGTGCAAGTGCGCCACGCAGCTGTGGGTCCCAACGCGATCCTCGCACAAAAGCGTCCCGGTGCTGCAGAGGTCCTGGTCCTATCTCAGGGCGAGCGCGGAGCACCCGGTGTGGCACCCGTCGCCGCAACGGTGTCCGTGCTTGACGTAAGTCCAACACACTTAAACCCGCCAAGAGTCTATGCCGTTGGGAGCCCCTTCAACGCGATGGCTGTGACCGCAGACGGCCGCTACGCAGTGGTTCACTTTCAGCCCACTGAGTCTTTAGGGCAACTGTTGTTTAACCCCAACGAGATCGCTTTGATCGATCTAACCCGCGCACCGAGCGCTTCAGTGCCCGCAAACCCACTGACGGACAACCCTGTACGGCGCACGCTGCGATCTTTTGGCGGGATTCCAAATCGCGTGATATTTGCGCCACCAACGGTGATTGCTGGGAGCCAACGTCGGCTCGCAATTGTCCTCTCAGACGCGTACATCACGGTGCTGGATCTCACGCAGCCAGATCACGCTGACACCACCGTCAGGCTTACGTTGCCGGAAGACGCGCGGGCCATCGCGCCAGAGCAGGTCTTGTTCGACTTCGAAGGGGACCGACGGACCATCTACCTGCGTGCGAGTCTGTCAAATGACGTCTACGTGGTACGACTCGCCGAAGAAGCAGCCGTGATGGGGAGCAACGATTTTCGCGTGACCATCAACCAACTCGCGGCGGGTCGATCGCCGTCAGACTTGGCGTTGTTTGGAGAGGGCGCCTCGCGAAGACTGTTGGTAGTGTCGAGCGGGAGTCGTGAGGTTCGTGTGGTGGATACCACATCCAATGCGATCACCACGCTGGCGCTCGATGCGCCCGTTCGGCGAGCACTGCTCTTTAACGGACCGTCCCCGCGTGACAACATGGTGAGCCAGCGAGCGCTCTTGTACAGCGACGACGTCAACGATGGAGCGCGATCCGTCAGCTTCATAGATTTGACGGCCATCGAACAACGCGGCGCGCAGAACATTGAGACCGTCCAGCTCGGGAGGCCCATTCGGCTTGCACTTCCGCTGCCCGAGCGCAATACGGTCTTGTTTGAGCACACCGTCGCAAGCGCTCAGGGACGGCTCAGCTTGCTCAATCTGCACAGCCGGTCGACCTCGCCGATTCTCGCGGAAGTATCGCTTGATCGCGCGAGATTTAGCTCAGACCTACGGTTGTTGTGGGTCGCGCCGCAGGGCATCGAGCGTGTCGGGTTTATCGATTTGAACAACTTTCGTCCAGGCGAAATTAGGCTTGATGGATCGGTCAGCGACGTGCTTCCGCTGCCCGTTGAGGTTGGAGGCCGAGAGCGCGTCGTCGCACTACACCCCGACGCAAGCGGGTACATCACGGTCATCGATGGAGCGGTTCCTGCGCGTGACACTGCTTTCTCGACTCGCGGATTTTTGCTCACAGACGCCCTCGGCGGAGACAACCAATGAACTATATCACTGCTAGATTAGCTGGATTTTCGCTACTGCTGTTGACACAAGCCGTTTCAGCACAGACCGCACCTCGTCCCGCTAACCCCACTCGACCGGTTCGCGCTCCACGGGTC
>JANNCG010001375.1:0-7025 GCA_031386385.1 Myxococcales bacterium | reverse complement strand
GCAGCGCCCGGCCCTGCTGCAACGCCGCTGCCACGACGAGCAAGGTGTTCAGCCACAACACGCCGAGCGCGAACAGTCCCATGACCTCACGTGACAACATGCAATCCCTCGCAATCAGCCCTGTGAAGCGCGACCGCTCTCTCCGTCAGGACCCGTAAAGCTGGACGCCGAACGTGGAGCACGTACGTACGCAAGAGGTACCAGACCATGCTCTTTTCTTCGAGCGACGGGTCGATCCGCAGCGCGACCTGTTGCGCGTGCGCCGCTGGGAGTTCAGTCCAGTGAAGCCCCGCGAGGTTGTGATGGATCGTGTGAAACCCGTCGTTGCACAAGAGCCAGTTGAACAATCGACCCGTGAAGTTGCGCGAGTGGTTCCACTTGCTCTCCATGTCGCAACCGTCGTGCTGCAAGATGTTGATTCGCAAGAAGCCCCGAGCGCCCCACAGTTGCGGAACCACCACGAAAAACAGCGTCGTCCAGAAGTCCACGAGCATGAGCGCGAACGTGCCACCAAACGCGACGAGCAGCTCGAGGAAGAGCTGCCTGCGAAACTCCCTCCTGTCACCCACGGCAGCCCAGCGCATCGCCCCCGCGAACGAGTACGACCCCACCACGTTCGGGAAGTGCAAAAGGTTCAACAGGTTCCACTCGAACTCGACGTGCTTGGTCGACGCCCAATCAAGCTGGCCGTCGTCGTCATAACGGTGGTGAACGAGGTTGTGGATGGGTATGAGCGACGATGCAGGAAACAAAAGCCCGAAGCTCAACAAACACCGAAACGCCATGTTGAGCCGCCGAGAATGAAAGATCCCGTGGTGCATATGGGGATGCATCACGACGGCGGTCAGAAAGCTCAGCGCGCACGCAGCGATGAGGCACACCACGTTGCGACAACTTGGCACGACGAACATCAAGATCAAGAGCGCGAGATAGCTCGCCACGATGCCAAGCTGCCGCCAGCTCGCGGGGTGTCGAACCAACCACGGTGTCGCCGGTCGTGAGGTGGCCGGTGACTTTGCGGCTTCCACCGCCGCAACCCAGTCCTGAGTGCTCATTTTCGCCTCCATCTATCGATGTTCGTCGCTGTGGTCGCAGGCTCGACGCGCCCCGTGCGCGGGTCTATCAACGTGGTCTCGTCCTGGTAGACCCGCGGCGTTGAGTAGAGCGCGCGCAACGCCTGAAACCGGGTCATGTACGCGTATCGCTTGGGAAAGAGCTCTACCAGCCGATGGTGGATCGCCTTGAGGCGCGGGCCGTTCACCGAGGGAAACAGATGATGCGCGACGTGGTAGCCGAAGTAGCAATGCAGCCACTCGCTCGCAGGGTCGTCCGTCACCGAAAGCGAATTGACAAGCGGATCGTTTGTCTTCGTGAGTGGGCTGAGCGAGTGGTTGGTCGCGATATAGCTCATGATAAAGTAGTTCTGGATCAGCCACGGCAACACGAGCAACGCAGGCCAATTGCGAACGCCGATCGCCGCGGCATAAGCGGACATCAGCGCGATCTGGCCCAGCAATTCAAACGTGACCCGACGTTGGTCGAGCGCGCGAAACTGCGAGTCGCGAAACCGAATGAAGCCCTGGAGCAGCGTGGTGTGCGAGCCAAACCAGTAGAAGAGATATGCCCAGCTGACGGCATTGCCGGATCCCGGGAACAAGGGATACGTGGCCCGATAGGCTGCGTTCGCGCGGAACAGCTCGAGCGTCGGAAAGGCGTCGGGGTCGTGGATCTCCGCCCCGTCAATTCGCTGCGTCTGCGCGTGATGCAGGCGGAGATGCCAGAACCGCCAAAAGCTCGGCGCAAGCAGGTAGGGCGTGAGCCCGATGAACGAACAGAGCCACTGGATGCGTCGGCTGCGCACGATACCGCCGTGGGTCACCTCGTGCGTGAGCAGAAAGATCGCGCCGTGACACACACCGACTAGGACACCGACGGCGAGCTTCCATGGCCAACTCGGCGCGCTCCGCAGTACCCATAAGATCGCAGTGATCCAAGGCGCATAGAACACCGCGTACAGCCAAAGCCGAGCTGGGTGGAGTGCAAAGACATCAGCCGGTAGCGTCGGCCGCAACTCATCGCGGTACTCGCTCACCGAACGCAGCATCTCGTCGGTCCGGCCCGGTGCCGCGAGCGCAGCGTCGAGCACAGACTGTTGTTCGCAAGGCAGTTGATCGAAAGAAATCGCGGTTGTCATCGGGCAAGGCCGTCTCAGTTGATGGGAGGAGCGTCAAATGAGTTGCCAGAGAGCAATCGTTGTGCCAGGCGCGTTCTCGCGTCGCACGTCCACAGCTCGCGACGTTGTTTCTCGCATCAACGCCAAGGCGATTGTGACGCGCTCGCTGCATGGCGACTGCACGACGACTGCACGACGACTGCACGGCGACTGCACGACCGTGCACCTCCGCCACGGGGCGACGGGTTGGAAGCGTCTTCGCGACCGGATCCTCCCGACGCGCTTACTCGATCCCGTGCTCGTTTAGCAGGTAGTAGAGCTTTCGAAGGCTCACGCCGAGCAGCGCCGCCATCTTCTTTCGGTTGCCCGCCGTTTGAGTGCGGGCCTCGAGCAACGCTCCGCGCTCGGCGGCGTCTCGTGAGCGAACGAGGTTCTGTTCTGTCAGAGTGGAAACCAGAGTGGACACCGCAGAAGAGGACACCGTACGTCCCCGTGAAAGTTCTCGCTCCACCGCGTCGCGGGTGAGCACTCTCATATCATCACCCATTCCGTCAGCGAGCGCCGCGAGGCGACGAATGAAGTTCTCGAGCTGGCGGACGTTTCCGGGCCAAGGCTGCGCGCGGAGCACCGTGAGTGCTGCTGGCTCAATCGTCGCAGCGTGAGCGCCATAGCCCAAACTCTCGCGCTGCCAAAACTCCGCGGCGAGTCGATCTACGTCCTCCAGACGGTTTCTGAGCGGAGGAACCTCAATCGGCAGGACGTCCAGTCGGTAGTAAAGATCCTCGCGAAACCGGCCGTCGCGGACCATCTCTTCCAGCGGCTGATGCGTCGCCGAAAGCCAACGCAAATCGAGCTTACGTGCCCTGGTTCCGCCCAGTCGTGAAACCATGCCGTCGACTACCACGCGCAGGAGCTTCACTTGTATATTCAGTGAGATTTCGCCGAGCTCGTCGAGTAAAACGGTCCCGCCATCGGCGAGCTCGAATCTCCCAGGCTTCGCCGTGCTCGCGCCGGTGAACGCGCCCTTCTCGTAGCCAAAGAGCTCTGCCTCTAGCAGCGACTCGGGGTACGCGCCACAGTGCACAACGATAAACGGTCTGGATTTTCTCTCGCTCTGCTCGTGAATCGCCCGGGCGACCAGCTCTTTGCCTACGCCCGTCTCTCCACGAATCAGCACCGGGACCGCACCACGAGCCGCGCGCCGGATGCGATCGCCCATGTCTCGCATCGCGAGAGCGTCACCCCACTGCCCCATCACGTCTTTTCTCGAGACCCCACCCGCCGCGAGCTCCCCGCGCCGCGCCTGCGGACGGTGCGTCCCCAACGCCTTCGGAATGACAAACGCAAGCTCTGCCCCGTCGAACGGCTTGGAGAGAAAGTCCGCAGCTCCAAGCTTCAACGCCTCCAACGCGTGCGCAACTGTACCGTGCGCCGTGATCACAACCGCGGGCAAATCGGGGTCCGCCTCGCGCGCGCGACGCAAGAGCTCAAGTCCGTCCATCCCGGGCATGCGTAGGTCGGTCAGCAGCAAATCCACAGGCCTTTCGGCGATGCGCTCAAGCGCCTTGGCGCCAGAAGACACCCACTCGGGCTCATAACCGAGCTCCGCCAGCATGGTCTCGAGGACCAATCCCACAGCATCGTCGTCGTCCACGATCAGGATCCGTTGCTTTGCTCTGCCTTCAACGTGTTCAACTTGTTCAACGTGTTCAACCATAAATATGTGTCCTTCTCACCCGTCACTCATGGGTGGTGGCTTTGAATTGGGGAGCACGATGCGCACAGTGGTGCCGTGCCCGAGGCGCGAGTCGAGCGCGAGTTTTCCCCCGTGCGCGACAGCCACACGACGGACAAAGGACAGACCAAGCCCGCTGCCCTCTGGCTTGGTCGTGAAGAAGTCTTCCCCCGCCCGCGCAAGCACGCGAGGGTCCATCCCCACCCCCGAATCCGTGACCGAAATCACCGATGCGTCGCCGATGTCTCGGTCCTGCTCAAGCGTCACGCTCACGGTGAGCACCCCGCCCTTGGGCATCGCCTGTTGCGCGTTTCGCAGAACGTTGTCCAGCACGCTCCCTATGAGCTCGGGATCAAACCACACCCGCGAAGGCTCTTCTACGCACGAAACCCGCAGCTCGACCCCGGCCATGAGCGAAGGTCCGAGCGCCGCAACGGCATCTCGCACAAAGAGCCCAAGGTCGCCCTCGCTCAGAATCGGGACCACGCTCGCCGTGCGCAGATAGCGCTGGAGCACACCCTCAATACGGTCCACTTGCGGACGAAGTAGCGTGAGCATCTTGTCGTCCTTCGTGAGCACTACGCCAGCGGTCACACGGCGCTCGATCAGCTCAATGGCGCCACGCAGCGCGGCAAGTGGATTCTTCAAGTCATGTGTGAGTTGCTCAGTCATCCGACCCAAGAGCAGATGCCTTTCGCTTCGCTCGCGCCTGAGCGCTCGGTTGTGTAGCAGCCAGCGAACGGTCCCCGCCAGCAAAGTAGCAAGGCAAGACAGAGAGAGCGCGACGAGCGCGGGTTCGTCCCCGGCGAGCGTGAAGACGGTATGCACAGCCGTCACCGCAACCGTGGCGATAGCTGCGGCCGAGAGCCCTTCGAACACCGTGACCCTGCTGCCTTCACTAGGAGCGGTCTGCAGTACAACTGAGGCGGTGAGCATGGTGCCCGCCATGGTTCCGAGATGGCCGAGGTCAGGGCGCGGGAGCCCAAGCCCCTTCGTCAGATCGAGCATCGCGCTCGATGTGTTTACAAACAGCGCACCGAAGAGCACTGCAGCCCGCGCCCGCTCTTCTGGGTCGCTCTGCCTGGCTCGATGCGCAAGCACGATCACCATCGAGAAAAGCATCCAGCCGAGCCCGTAGATCCCAACAAGCACGGACCAAGAGAACGACCCGGGCCAGGCACGAAGAAATGGCATCCATGGCCCGAGCGCGGAGGCGCAAATCAAAGGCGTTGTTGTGGACCAGACACCCCAGGCCGCGCCGCGAAACTCGCGTGTTTTGCCGACAAACTCCAGGCAAACGTGCACGGTGAACGCAACGGAGAAAAACGAGCCTATCTGATCTGCGTGGTCCCAGTGCACAAACCCCGTTCGACGATGCATGAGCTGGGCGAAGAGCCACCCAGCGACGGCCAGACTCGTGAGCCCCAAGAAAAACCCCAGCCTCGAGCGTCGCATGGTCGAGAACGCCAGAAGCGCAAGCGCGAGGTGCCCAGCGCTCGAAACAGTAGTGATCCAAAGTCGAAGCGGCATCGGTGATGAAACGCCTGCAATGATCGCACCAAACCCGATGCGATGGCGCTAGAAGCGAGGGCTGCGGTCGGTATGTGTGGGGAAATTTCACGCAGATTGCCTGCCTTGGTCCGTCAGTGGCGAGTGAATCGTCCACAGGCCACCGCGCGATCGATTACCCTCTGCGCATGACGACGTTGCGTTGGGTGCTTGCGACGATGGCGAGAGCGCGGTTTGTGATGTTTGTGTTGGGGTGGATCTTGCTTGTGCTCACCGTTGCCAGAACATGCGCGATGCCCCCGCCCCCCCGGCCGATCACTGCACCCGCGAGCGAGTTCTCTGAGGCGCGCGCGCTGCGAACGGTCAGCTTATTGGCTAGCGAAGTAGGTGTTCGCGAAGCGGGCACACCCGCGCTGCGTCGCGCACAAGACGGGCTTGTCGCGCAGCTGCGTGCGATTCGCGGTGTGGAGGCGTGGCCGTACCAGAGCGAGGGCGTCACGGGTGATCCATCGATCCCTGGGCTCACGATCGCGTATCGGGTCAACGACGTGATCGCGAGGCTGCCAGGCACCCTTGAGCGCGCGGTGCTCTTGACTGCGCACTACGACTCACCGCCGGGGAGCCCTGGGGCTGCAGACAACGCGAGCGGAGTGTCCGTAGCGATCGAAACGCTTCGCGCGCTGAGCACTATTTCGACAAGAAAAAACACAGTGCTGGTGGTCCTGACCGACGGCGAAGAGTGCGGGCTTCTTGGGGCTCGGGCCTTCGCGCAACATCCTCTGGCTCGAACCGTCGCCGTCACGCTCAACATGGACGCAGGCGGAACCTCCGGTCGCTCACTCATCCTTCGCACCAGCCACGGCGCCGGCTGGCTGCTTCGTGCCTTCGCGCGCACCGCCCCTCGACCGCACGGAAACCTCATCGTTCAACAACTGCTCGAAGGCGACGTCTTGCACGGGGTCGAGACCGACATGCGCGCCATGCTCGATCTCAACGTCCCCGGCCTCGACTTCACAACGTACGAAGAAGGCTACCCGTACCACACAAAAAAAGACAACCGTGAGCGACTCGGACCCGGGATGATTCAGCACGAGGGAGCAAACGTTTTGGCGCTCGCTCAAGAGCTGATTCAACAGGATATTCCCAGCAAAAATACGCGTGAGTCTGTGGTGTTCTACGACGTCTTGGGCAGGGTGATGGTGCTGTACACCCCCGCCACGGGGCGCGTTTTGGTGGGCGTGGTGCTGCTCTTGGCCCTCATCGCGCTTGGTCGCGGGGCAAGAGGAGCAAGGGGAGCAAGAAACGCAATCGGCAATGGCGCGTCGGGGGCCATGGTGCTGGTGCGCGGGACGGTCGTTCTTGGAGTCTCGCTGTGTGTGGGACTCGCGCTCAGCGCGGCGTTTGCGATGCTGTTGCCCTTGTTGCTCCAGCGACCGCACGCGTGGTTTGCCAGACCATGGCTGCTGGTGATGACCTTTGGTTTAGCGGCACTGGTCTGGCAAACCACGCGTGCGGTCGCTGGAGCAACAAGGGCAACAGCATCGCAAACGCCGCGCTGAGCGCGAGTCCCACACACAGCGAGACTCCAAGAACGACCGTCCCGCGCAC
>JANNCG010001353.1:0-6612 GCA_031386385.1 Myxococcales bacterium | reverse complement strand
AGCCACAGCAACAACCACAGCCAAGGTAATTTCGGCACTTTCTCTCATCGCGGCAGCCGGTTTGACCGCCAGTTGTAAAGAGGGACCGGACCTGAAGCGCTACCTCGTGACGTTTGAAGTTCGTGTGGATCGTGCGCCCCTTGCTGGCGCGCGGTTGCTTGTTCGCGGTCGGCCGTTGGCTCAAACCAACGCCGAAGGTCTCGCTCAACTCGCGCTGCCGGGCACAGACGGAACGACACACCAAGTGACGGTGCAGTGCCCCGCAGGGACCCGCAGTCCCGCGCTTCCAGTGACGGTCACGCTCCGAACACTAGAGCTTGCCGATCGAGCAGCTGCACGGCGTGGGATCGTGCAGACCGTTCAATGCCCACCAGAAGAGCGGACACTTGGCGTTGTTGTGCGAACTCCAGGGCAGACAAACATTCCGGTATTTTGGCAAGGCCGTGAGATTGGACGCACCGATCCAGGCGGAGTCGCGCACTTGACCTTTCGCGTGCGACCGCAGACGCCCGTTCAACTCGAACTCAACACATCTGAAAACACGCAGCTGCACCCTGAAAATCCACACCAAACTTTTCTCGTCGCTGACGCGGACGATCTTCAAGTGTGGAACCAAGAGTTCATCGCAACGCCACCGCCGAGAGTGCGAGCGGTCCGTCGTAGCGCCCCACGCAACAATCGCCCCGTGCAAATTCGCAGCAACTCGCAGCACATCTTTCGACGATAGAATCTCTTGTACGTGATGAATTGCTGTTAAATCATGCGGGTAGAGCGCACGTGACAGACCGTGAAAAGGGAGCGTTTTTCACGCTGCTTGTCGCAGTGAGCGTGTGTTGTGCTGGGTGCCCGAAACCAACCACATCCCCGGTGAGCACGCAGGACTCGGGTGTGCACACAGGAGCGGGAGCGTGGGGCGAAGATGATCTTACAGATCCACCACCCACCGATGCCGGCGGAACCGGTGGGACTGATGGGATGTACCAAGGTCCTCCGGTGCTCATGCGCAACGGACGCCCGATTGGTTTTTTGCGATTCGTGCACGTCGCGCCGGGAATGGGTCGCGTGCGATTCATCGCGGATAGCATGCCGTTGTACGAATCCGATCACGTCGAGGCGGTGGTCGAAGAGGGCTCAACGAGTGGATATTTGCAGGCGATTAACGTCACTCATCGGGTGAGAATTGTACGCGAGCAACTCGATGGCGATGCGGGAGTAACCGCAGACTTGGTCGCTCCGATCACAACAGATGTCTACAACAACGCAGGATGCACCGTGGCGCTTGCAGGAAACGTAAACTGGCGACGCGGAGCGCGGACGCAGGACCCACAGGTGCGACGGTTGGTGAGAATCGTTGATATTCCGCGGAGGCAGCAGGGGATCGGGATGATGCGATTTATGGTGGGGCTCGCCGGACTAAGCGCGCTTGATGTCCGCGAGAATGACGAAGTGCTCTACGAGCAGTTGCCGTTTTTGATGATCACGGGGATGCGTCGCATTGCGCCCGGACCACACGAGCTGCGATTTGCAACCGCGGACGCAGGTGTGCAGAGAGCGCTCTCGATGACGCTTCCTCCCGGAGAAGTGCACACGCTCTGGGTGTTCGCCGACACACACCAAGCACCAGGAACCGTCAGAAGCTTGCTGACCAACGACATCCCTGCCGGCCGAATTGGCCCGGACTTTGTCGGCGAAATGCCGGTCTATCGCTAACGAATGAGTAGTGGTACCGTCCTCTTCACGATGGTCCGTAACCCGTTTGCTCTTGTCTCAAAAAACTCCCTGTTCTTGTCGTTGTCTTCGGTCTCGTTGATAGCCCTCGCGGGCTGCGAAGAGATGCGAGGATTTATCACCCGAGACACCGGAGTCTTGAATGACTCGGGAGTTGTCATGGATGGGTCGAGTCCAATCGACGATATGGCTCCCGTGGGGGATCAGACAGAGGTGGATATGGGCGTGAACATGCCCATGGATGTGCCCAATGGGCTGGATATTCCCTCAGTGATTCGCGTGGATGTGCCGTCAGGCATTCGTGATGTTGCCGGTGGTCCGGTGGACTTGGTCGTGCGTGTCCCGGGGACGCCTGCAGATGCACAAATGCAGTTCATGGGTGCGACAAACAACGCGATCACCGCGCCAGAGATTGTGTATCCGCAGACCGGTACGGTGATCCCGCCCAACGTTCGAGGGCTCGAGTATCACGTCCGTGGCCCCGCAGGAGTGGATCTATTTGAGCTGAGTTTTACCGGCCGAAATGGTCGCGTGCGTGTTTATAGCGTGTGTATGCCGGTGAACGGTGGGTGTGTGATTCCGATCGATGACACGTCCATGAGCGGGCTTGCAGATGCGGCGTTGGGTGAAGAGCTCGCTGTCACAGTGCGTGCTCATACTGCGCAAGGAGTTGGTCGAGCAACGACTGCCACTTTGGGTGTCTCTGGCACAGACCTTCGCGGAGGGGTGTACTGGTGGAACAACAACCAAGACACATCCAACGCCATCTCGCGATTCGAGTGGGGCCTTCCTGGCGCTCGCGCAGAGAACTTTCGGCAAGGCAACGCGTTTGGTTGTGTGGGCTGTCACAGCGTCGCGCGCAATGGGTCACGCTTGGCGATTGGGCACTTTATTCCAGGCCCAGCGACCACACAAGTGTTTGACGCCATCACTCGCATGCCCGTCACCGCCGCGGTCATCGGGACCAACTTCACCACGTTTAATCCTGATGGTTCTCGACTTCTCGCTTCTGAAGGCGTCAACCTCAACTTGTTTGATGCGAGCACGCAAATGCTCATGGCCGGCTCTGGTCTTCCGCGTCCGGGCACCCAACCCGATTGGTCCCCAGACGGAACCCAAGTGGTGTTCTCGCTCCCACGAAATGCCGCGCCAGTTGCGAACCCAGGCCACAACGCCCCGGCAAACCTGGTCGTGATGCCGTACGCCGCTGCACGCTTTGGCGCATCTGCCACGCTCATCAACGCACCCGCGGGCGAGAACAACTATTATCCAAGCTGGGCACCGGACTCAAACTGGATCATCTTTAATCGCTCAGGTGCCGAGTCATATGCATCACCGGGCGCACAACTGTGGGCGATTCAAGCGGTCGGTGGTGGCGGAATGCCAGTGCATCTTGCGGCAGCAGATCGGGTCGGAGAGCTGACCAACAGCTGGCCTCGTGTCGCACCGTTTCGCGATGTGTACGGCGGCGAAGCGATCTTCTGGTTCACCTTTTCAAGCCATCGCAACTACGGTTTGCGTTTGCAAAACGAGTCCATGCCGCGGGCAAATCAGACCTCACAAATCTGGATGGCGGCGTTTAGAGTTCGTCGCGGCGAGATGATGATGGATCCATCAACGCCTGCGTTTTGGCTGCCATTTCAAAACGTGCGCTCGGCAAACTTCATTGCGCAGTGGACGCAAGTGGTTCAGCGCCGTACGTGCGCGATGGACATGGACTGCCCGATGGGCGAGCGGTGTGTCCCCCTGATGGCCGCAGGTGGCATGCGCTGCGTTGGCGGAATGTAACTCAAACGATATTGATTATTAGTGATTGCGAGTGCGTCTAAACAACTCGACGTACAGCGCGATAAAAGGGATCGCCAAGGCTTGCAGGTCGAAGTCTATCCCCGCTGCGAAGTCCGTCGAGTTTTGCGGTTCAACCCAGTGTCTGGCCTCTGCCCAAAGCCCAACACACAACACATAAACCCCGTGATAGTTGTGCGAGCGGACTCCCCACCACGCGCGCCCAGAAAAACCTGGTGCCCATGAGACTCCGTCCCACCGTGCGCCACCGGCAGCGGTGACAACAATGGGTAGCGCTTCGTGCAGTGGCAACAGCAAACTCGCACCAAGAAGTGGCGCCACGTCGGAGAACTGATCTAAGCGAACCGAGAGCGCCGGACCCACGCCAAAGGCCCTGGGAGAGCTTCGGCCGAAGAGAAAATCAAGGCGCCATTGGAGGGCGAAAAATCCTTCAGGCATGAGCAGCGGCCGCAGTCGTGCTCCTCCACCGATCACGAGCTGAGCCGTAAACTCAAACGGTGGTCGAGGCGGAGGACCCAGCGCGATCGGCGCGGACAACGCGGTAGTGCTTGCCAACGTTGGGGTTGGTGGCGTTGAACCAACCGCAAGCGATTGTGCAAAAATGACCAAAAGAGCAGAGAGCATGGGTGGATGGTCGAAAAACGATCGTGAGTGGTGCAGTGAATTCTACCGCTCTGAAAGGGAAGCAGCTACCCTGTGTCTGCAAAAGATGACTAGCACCAGTACACCCGTCCGCCTGGCACGACCACACTTTGATTCGTCTGAAGAAGAAGCGGTGATTCGTGTTCTTCGTTCAGGCATGTTAATCCAGGGCGCTGAGGTCGCCGCCTTTGAAAAAGAGGCGCTCGAAGCGCTCAACGCCCACCCACCAGCCGAGGCGCTCGCCGTCTCAAATGGCACATCTGCTCTCTTGCTGGCCCTCGCGGCGCTCAACGTGGGCCCGGGGGATGAAGTGATTGTTCCGTCCGTGACATGGCCCTCCCCAGGGAGCGCGGTCCTTCTGCGCGGGGCGGTACCTGTGATCGTTGATGTGTCAGCAAAGACGTTTAACATTGACCCTGTCGCGACGGCCAAAGCGCTCACCCCGAAGACGAAAGCCATCATCGCCGTGGACCAGTTTGGGATGCCCGCCGACATCGCAGCGTTGCGCAAAATTGCTGGAGATTTGCCCATCATTGAAGACTCGGCCTGTGCGATCGGCAGCACCATTCATGGCGAAGCGTGTGGACTGCAAGGGACCATCGGGACGTTTAGTTTTCACCCACGAAAGGTGCTGACAACGGGCGAAGGCGGGATGATTATCTCGAAGGACGCCGCGCTCATCGCACGTATTCGGCAGCTACGAAATCACGGGCAGTTCGAGACGGGAGTTTTTCGCGAAGCTGGTCCCAACGAGCGAATGAGCGAAATGCAGGCGGCGATTGGGCGTGTTCAGCTGGGTAAATTGCAAGAGATTTTGCGATTGCGTCGCGCGGTCGCCGAAGAGATTCGCGCCGCGCTGCCCCTGTCGTGGCAGCAGGTCCCCGATGGCGCAGAGGTCAACCATCAGACGTTGGGGTTTGTCGTCCCGAAGCCCAACAATGGGTCCCGCAAAGCTGTGCGCGACGCGCTGGTGAAGGCCATCCGAGAAGACGGCGTCGAGGCCAATATTTTGTCCTATGCCCTCCATCGATTGCCACCCTTTGCCGCACACGCGGTGAACTCACTGCGCGAGCTCCCCACTGCGGACGCGATCGTGGACGGTGGGATGGCGCTTCCCGTCCACACACGGATGACAAGCGCAGACGTCGCTCGCGTGATTGAGGTCGTCCGCAAACACGCTGCCGAATTGCTCGGTCAAACCGAGGTGACGTGCTGATCGACCGAACATTTGGGAGAGAAGTTTCGTGACACAACGCAGCGTTGTAGAAGTTCGCGAGATCATGAAGAGCTTCTCGTTGGGACTGCTCCGTTTGCCTGAGCAGCCGACCGGAGCGCCCTTCACAAGCACAGAAAAACTGATCGCGAAGCTTCCAGGCGGCAGCAAGATTCATCGTCGGGTTGAGGCCGTCAAGGGCATCTCGTTCGACGTGTATGAGAACGAAATTTTCGGTTTCTTAGGCCCCAACGGCGCGGGTAAGACCACAACAATTAAGTTATTGTTGGGGTTGATATTTCCGACTCGTGGAAGCGCAAAGCTGTTTGGCCAAGACGTGACGGAGTCTGAAGCGCGAAGAAAGCTCGGTTTTTTGCCTGAGAATCCGTATCTGTATCAGTACCTCACGGCGCTTGAACTTATGGATCTGTGTGGACGCCTGTGCGGGCTGGACTCAGTCACCAGACACAAGCGAACCCGTGAGCTGATTGAGCGAGTAGGTCTTGGTCACGCCGCTGATCGACCCGTACGTAAGTACTCTAAAGGTATGATGCAGCGGCTCGGTCTTGCGCAAGCTTTGGTGAGCGACCCCGAGCTGCTCATTCTCGATGAGCCCATGACCGGACTTGATCCCATCGGTCGCAAAGAGGTCCGCGACCTGATGATCGAAGAGAAAAAAAAGGGAAAAACCCTGCTCTTTTCGTCGCATATTTTAAGCGACGTCGAGATGCTCTGTGACCGTGTGGCGATTATTCACTTAGGCAAAATGAGCGCATACGGTCAGCTCTCTGAGCTGCTTCGACCCGATGTACGTCACGTAGAGATCGAGGTTCAGAGCGCCGATGACGCGCTGCTCGCGCAGATGAAAGATCGCGCACTGCGAGCTGACCCGATGGGAGGCAACACGATGTTTACCGTCGAAGGGGACGCCAATGCGGACTGGATGATCGACGCGGTACGGGCAGGAGGCGGACGAATCGTCGCGGTCACTCCCCGAAGAGAATCACTGGAAGATTTGTTTCTGCGAAACGCGCTGGTCTCTGGGGGATAGCGCTCGCAATTGCGTATGTGTGATATGCTGAGGGCTCAAAAGGAGCTTTGCGATGCAACCATCACACACAGCGGTTATGAAAATGACGCTCGGATTCTCGCTGATTTCAGTCTTATTTCTCGTGTGCGGTTCATCGGAAAATCCCGATAGCGGCACCGTACATGACAGCGGA
>JANNCG010001335.1:0-5771 GCA_031386385.1 Myxococcales bacterium | reverse complement strand
GCGTCGCGCGAGCTCAAGGTTCCACGCGGGCTCAAGCCAACCGGGTCGCAATCGAAGCGCTTCTTTGTAAGAATCAATTGCGCTGTCCCATTGGCGCGTTGAGAAAAACGTATTCGCTAGATCGTACATCGCACGAGCACGCAAAAACGCATCGACGTCCTCAGTGGCGTTTGTTGTCCCGCCACGGGCCGCTGTTCGAAACGACTCTTGCGCCTGCTCCATTCCAGTCGGAATGCTCGCATCAGGCCCAAGCAAAGCCAGCCCTGCATCATGCGGCAGCACCACACGAAACTTCGCGAGCCCACGATCAAGGTACACTCCCGCGTTGCGAGGACCGACTCCAGGCGCACTCTCGTACTCGCCCAGAGCCTCTTGAAATCGCAGCCCGCGATAGAGCTCATTGCCACGCCGAATGTTGGGCTCAGGCACGGACCTCGGCGCCCACAATAACGCTGTAGCGGTCGTGAGACCCACCGCGACCACAGCCGCGATCCACCACGGTCGAGAGGTATTCTCGACGGTGGTCTTGCGTTTTTTGCCCTTTTTTACCGGCTTTTTCGAGACGGGTGTGTCGGTCATGGCGTCAGCCCCCGGCGCGCACGCGCACCCCGCTTGGTCTTACGCTTTTTCGTCGGCTTTGGAGCGGGCGCCATCAACGCACCAATACGCTCAGGCACAAACATCGTCCCAACCGCGAGCAGCAAAAAAGCTGGAGCCAAAAACCAACCGACTAGCTCGTCATAAACGGTCTGCTGCGATGCTGCGATCTCCGCGCGACGAAGATTGCCTATCGCGCGACGAACTTGCTCAATACCGACCTCACCCGCTCGGGGGCGAAAGTACTGCCCGTGCCCGGCCTCAACGACCGAGCGCAGCTGCGTCTCCATCTCAGCGGTGAACTGGGTAGTCTTGATTTCACCATGCGAATTGCGCTCAAAACCCACCATTCGCCCTTCGGGTGAGTACTGTGGAATGGGCTCCGGCACCGTGCTTCCAATCGCGACCACGTAGGTGGCGATTCCTTCGGCTTGTGCCGCCCGTGCAGCCGCTACTGGATCACCATCAAGATCCTCGCCATCGGTCAGCAGCAAGATCACCTTCGAGCGTCTTGCCGCTAAAGGATCCCGATGAAACATCTCTTGCGCTGCCGTGATGGCGCGACCAATGGACGTGCCTCCCACCGGAAAATTGTACGGCTCAATGTCGCGATAAAACCTCTGTGCGCTCTCGTGATCGGTGGTCAGCGGATACTCCATCGTTGTCCCCGCGAAGACCACCACCCCGATACGATCGCCGGGCTCCTCTTCCATCAGTCGACGAAGTTCGCTTCGAGCCCTCGAGATGCGCGACGGCTGCACATCGCGGGCCAGCATGGATTTGGACACATCGAGACAGACGACAATGTCGATCCCTCGACGGGACAATACCTCTGTTTTTGCCCGCCCTTGGGGCCGAGCAAGCGCAAGGCCAGCAAGCAAGAGAGCGATAATCGCAAGGGCTCCACGCGCCGCTCGAAAGCCGGCCGGAGAGCCATCACGCAGCTTGCGCACCAGAGCTTCATCGCCGAAACGCAAAAAGGCCTTCTGCCGAGCCCACGCCCCAAAAAGCAGCGCGGCCGTACATAGCAGCACTAACCCGATGGTAATCCATCGCCACTCACCGACAGCCCACCTCATGGAAACCTCCGCAGCAGCGTTGAGCTTAGCAAAAGCTCGAGTGCTAACAGAAGCACTGCAGGGATGAGCACAAAGCCATAAAGCTCGGTGTGACGCACGCCTGCATCGGCGATCCTTGAGCGCTCTAGACGATCCAAAATCGAGTGAAATGCCTGCTCAAGTGCGGTTCGATCGCTCGCTCGAAAAAACTGTCCACCGGACACTGTCGCCACGCGCTGAAGCAACGCGGGGTCCATCGGAAAGTGTGCGCGCTGCACCACCGGACGACCGAAAAAATCTTGGCCCGTCGTGATGGGGGCATCGTCACTGGTGCCCATCAACACGGTGTACACTTTTACCCGCAGCGCCTCGGCAAACCGCGCCGCGTGATCGGGATCTAGATGCCCTGCGTTGTTCGCTCCGTCAGTCAGTAGCACCACGACTTTGCTGCGCGCATCAGAGCGACGCAGATAGTTTAACGCCGCCCCGAGTCCGTCTCCGATCGCGGTCCCTGCGTGGCTTTCTTCTGAGAGAACTCCAATCTCCATCGCGCCAACGGTCTGTCTCAACGCCTGATAGTCAAGCGTCGGAGCGAGCGCCGGAAACGCCTCACGACCAAACACCACAAAACCAATACGATCTGAGCGGCGGCGAGTGATGAAGTTATCGATCACCTCTTTGGCAGCCTGCAATCGCGTAGGAGTAATATCCTGTGCACGCATTGAACCAGACATGTCCATCACAACAACGATGTCGATGCCAGACAACTCGAGGGTCTCGGGCGCATCCACACGCTGCGGCCGAGTGAGCGCTACGCCCATCAAGACCAACGCACACACACGCAGCGCCGCGGGCAGCTCCATCAGCCGAGAACGAATCCCCTTCGGGAGCTTCGACAGCTCCGCTCCGCGAGAGACCAAAATTCGTGGAGCGCTTGCTCCCGGCCCTGCGTTGCGTCTTCCGAGCACGACCCAAGCAATGGCATAAGCGATAAGCAGTCCGGGAAGTGAGAGAAGCCACCAGGGTTTTGCCAGGTCAATCTTCAGCCCGCGCGAGAGCACTGAGTAAGCGATTGTGCCGCCGTAGCTGAGCAAAATAACCGCCGCCCATGCAGCGATATTACGCGTTGAGCGAAAGTGATTCATCCGCGTTTCTCCGTGGGGTCCACAGTGATGCTGTCCGAGGGTGAATCGGCTTTGACTTTTTCAGCAGTGGTTGACGTTCGCGAGCTACCAGCAGGAGACGAGCGACGAACAATCACATACCCCTGCTCAAGGATCTGATCGCTCTCTTCGTGAGAGGGCACATAACGTGCAAACTTTACCAGATCACACTCTCTTAATAAGTGCTCAATCTCGGTCGTTGCGACACCCGCGACGGGGACCCGACGAAGCTTCCACAAAACTTCGTCTGTAGTCATCTCAAGAGCGTCAAATCCGCGCAAATTCCCAATGTATTTGCGGACGATCTCGCTTAGCTGAGCGTAGTAATCCTTGGTCAATCCGCGCGACAACAGCGAGCTGCGCGAAAGCACATCCAGCCCTTCAAGTGCCAAGATCCACCCGGGCACGGGCGGTGGCGGTGGCGGGACAATCTTTGGTCGAGAGCGCACATACGCGTTCATCCCGAGCGTCGCGAGGATCAATAAAAACGCGCCGTTGAGTCCCAACATCACATAGCGCCATCGCAGCGAGTCTGCGTTGACTTCTTCGGGCGGAGTGAGCTCTTTTGGCTGTGGATGTGGGTCGTTGCCGAAGGGGTCACGGACGCGAAATCGCACCGCTGGCGTACACACGCGCACGATCTCTCCGCCGGCGTTGAGCCTGGCCAACTGCCGAGGGATCACAATCTCACCGAGCTTAAACGACTGCACCGCAACGGCCACCTCGCCGTAGACTGTGCCGTTGGCGCCAGCATGCGCGCGGCGGTCTCGATCGGGCTGCGTGCGCGCAAACTCAAGC
Organism: Myxococcales bacterium; assembly: GCA_031386385.1. Taxonomy (GTDB): domain Bacteria; phylum Myxococcota_A; class Polyangia; order Polyangiales; genus JANNCG01. The sequence continues at coordinate 2,155 of JANNCG010001335.1, read as the reverse complement.
TCATTGCTCGGCTGCGCAAAGACGGCTGGATCTGGCTCAAACTCAAGCCGATCACTCGAGTTCGCGATCAGTCGATAGGTGATGATCACGCGATCGCCGATCTTCGGTCGCGCGGGCTCAACCTGAGTCTCAACGCGAACCACATGCCCCGACGGAACCCGATCCTCTTCGCAGCTCCCCTCGCTCGCGCTGGCTGTCGCGCCAAGCAGAGCGCCATCAACCGGCACCACTGCCGGGCCGGACGCATCGACATCGACGACAACAGCGGCATCCTGCGCAAAAGAGGTCGAGCTGATTGCGAGCACCGTGCTTAGCAAAGAAAACGCAAAGCGGACTCTTCTCATGCGGACCTCATTCGTGCAGCCCGACGGCGAAAAAACTCACCAAGCGGAGCCATGTACGGCTTGCCGGTAGAGATCGTGATCGCATCAAGTCCGAGTCGTTTAAAGAGCGAATCACGCGCAGATTTTTGCTGCGCGATCTCTCGTTTGTAAGCGTCACGCACGCGCTTGCTGCTGGTATCCACCGCCACAAGCTCGCCAGACTCAAGATCTTCCATCCACGCAATACCCACATCGACGAGCTCGTCTTCGCGTGGGTCCGTGATCACAATGGGCACCAAGTCGTGCCGAGCGGAGGCCATTCGAAGCGAGTGCTCGTAAGAATCTGCTTGCAAAAAATCAGACAAAACAAACATTGCAGCTCTTCGGCGAGACAGTCCTCCAGCCACGTCAAAAGCGCGCGCCAAGTCCGTCCGGCGACCTTCGGGCGTGTAGCCAAGAATCTCAGCCACAACGCGCATCACGTGCTTGGCTCCCTTCTTAGGCGTCACCACGCGCTCGACTTCATCGGTAAAAAGAAGCAAGCCAACGCGATCATTGTTTTTGATGGCACTAAACGCGATCACCGCGCCGATCTCGGCGACGATGTCACTCTTGGTCGAGTTGCGCGTCCCAAATTTTTGCGAAGCACTTGAATCTACCAGCAAAAGTACGGTCATTTCGCGCTCTTCGCGAAACACTTTAACGTACGGGTCACCAGATCGCGCGGTGACGTTCCAGTCGATAAAACGCACGTCGTCGCCGGGCTGGTACGCACGCACTTCATCGAAAGCCAAGCCACGACCTTTAAACGCGGAGTGATAGCTCCCAACGAGCTGTTCGTTGGCCAACCGCGCGGTGTGAATCTCAATGCGTCGAAGCTTCTTTAGTACCTCTTTGGCAATCACCGACGTACGCCCTTTAATCCTTTACGGAACCTCTACGGCTTCAAACACCTTGGACACAACCTGATCCGAGGTGATCTCTTCTGCTTCGGCCTCGTAAGTGAGCACCACACGGTGACGCAGCACGTCCATCCCGACGTTTTTCACATCCTCTGGCGTGACGTATCCTCGGTGCTGCAAAAATGCCCGCCCGCGCGCCGCCAAGTTCAGGGCGATCGTCGCACGAGGGCTCGCTCCGTACTTGATCAGCGATGATAGATTTTTCAGTCCAGCCTTCTCGGGCTCACGCGTCGCGAACACAATCGAGACGATATAATCCTTCACTTTGTCATCCACGTAGATCTGCGGAATCACATCGCGCGCAGCGATCAACTGCTCTGGAGAAATCACCTTGTTGACCGTCACCCGAGACCCACTGGTCTGGCGATCCATAATCATTCGCTCTTCTTCGCGCGTCGGATAGCCAATCTTCACGTTGAGCATAAAGCGGTCGACCTGCGCTTCGGGCAAAGGGTAAGTGCCCTCTTGCTCGATCGGATTTTGTGTCGCCATCACGATAAACGGATCAGGCAGTGGGTAGGTGGTATCACCGATGGTCACTTGGCGCTCTTGCATGGCCTCAAGCAGCGCAGACTGCACTTTCGCCGGCGCACGATTGATCTCGTCCGCGAGGACGAGGTTGGCAAACACAGGCCCCTTCTTCGGAACAAAGGTCCCCTCTTGCGGCCGATAAATCACCGTCCCGATGACATCGGCGGGCAGAAGGTCAGGCGTAAACTGCACGCGACTGAACTGCGCCTGCATCACGTCGCAGAGAGTTCGGACCGTGAGCGTCTTGGCCAAGCCGGGGACGCCTTCTAAGAGCACATGCCCGCCGGTTAACAGCCCTATCAACAATCGCTCGATCATCACGGTTTGGCCGACGACGAC
>JANNCG010001331.1:0-1883 GCA_031386385.1 Myxococcales bacterium | reverse complement strand
CAGAATGTTGTCGGGCTTGACATCCCGGTGAATGACTCCGCGCTCGTGCACCACGTGCAGTCCGCGTGCAACAGGCACCAGCAACTCAACGGCCTCGCGAGCCGGTCGGGGACCCATTCGAACAAGCCAATCACTTAGATTTTCGCCTTCGATTAGCTCCATCACGAGGTACGGGACCTCGCGCTCCCACAGCCCGCAATCAGACACATCAACGATGGCCGGATGCTTGAGCGACGCGAGGAGCTTCGCTTCGTCCAGCAAAGCATCGGACCCTAACCCGACGTCAAAACGCAGAAATTTGATGGCGACTTCTCGGTCTAATAGTTCGTGACGCGCCACCCAAACTTCGCCCATTCCACCCGATCCAAGTTGGCGAAGGAGTCGATAGCGATTGTCTACTAAAGCGCCCGCGAGAAGGGGACTCGAAGGGGTCGGCTGGCGCGACGGTTCGTGGTTCGATCGAAATGAAACAGTCTTCGATTTACTCGTTGTCTCTGAGTTCACGGTGATATTTAGGGCACCTACTGTGCGTCACGGGGTCTCGAATAAGCAACACATGGTCGACACGATTCTCGACCGGTTGGGCAGCTTCGAATCGCTGGATTGGCGATAGTTACGCCGGAGGTGTAAACAAAGTTACTGCTGCGAATTCCCCGCAACTTGACCCCATCACGCTAGCACTTCACTCGGCGATGTTGCCCGACATCATCACCGCACCTGGTACCGAGATGAGCGGAACACCAAGCGTGAAGGTGTTTTCGCTGACGGTTCCGGACATTCCGGTGACCCACTCAACGTGCTTCTCCCAGCTTGTTCCGCCAATAAAGTTATGGATCACTGAGCTGTTGAGCGCTGGATTTAAGTGAATCTCATCCCACAATCCCATCCCCGGCACGTTGCCGACCATGTAGTTGTCTCGAATCATCGCGTTGCTAGAGTTCGAAATGATGTGAAGCCCGTTGTACTCATTCATAACACCCGGCTGCCAGACAAACACGTTGCGCTGGATCTGAATACCGACTGAAAACTGCGACGATAAAAGAATGTTGCTCGCTGCGCGCTCGGCCATTGGCAGCGGTGTGAGGCTATCTACTTCTGAGTCGAACATGCACAGATCAATGTAGGCGTTGTCGGCTCGCGAGATCCCGATCGTCCGCATTGCGACGCCACGCACGCGCTGGTTTGGCGCGTTAAGCGCGAGATCCACCCCTCGAAGCTCAATCTCGGGTCCAGGTATCGCCGGAAGAGGTGCCGCAGCCATGCCCACTGGGCGTTGGCCGTACACCGTTGTATTTGTGTTGCCTTGCCGAGCAGTCTGGGTTGTCCCGTCGATCGTCGTGGCTGGACAGGTGAGCGACGCGCTCATGCTACCGGCGATGCGCCACCACCGCTGCGCGCCACGAGTGAAAAATCCAGGATCTGTCCTCGGAATATTAAACGTAATCGTCGGCGTTGGTCGCATTGCGCACCGCGCGTTGGCGTCGTCAATCGCTGCACTAAACGACCCTGGCCCGCTTCGAAGTGTGTTGATGACAACGAGCGGATCAACGCCCGAATCGGTGCTCACATCGACAATGTCCGCCGCGTCTGCGACATCTCGAACATCTGCGACGTCTCGAACATCCACAGCGTCCATAACGTCCGAAGCGTCGGTGCGCGCGTCGGGACGAAACGTGTCCACCGTGGGCATATCCATCAACGGCACCTGCGCATCTGCGTCCATACTCGCGTCGCGGCCAGCGTCCATGAGCGAAGTGTTGGCTCCATCGACACGCACGACAACGGCGTCGACCGGGGCGCTTCGAGCGTCCGAAACCACTCCGCCCTCTGCCGCCGAGCTCACAGCGACCTCTGGCGCGATACACTCACCTAAATCTCCACAG
>JANNCG010001271.1:0-1634 GCA_031386385.1 Myxococcales bacterium | reverse complement strand
CCTGCGTTGGCTGCCAGCTGCCACGATGCGCCAGCGGGACGAAACGAGCTCGCGCCACCCACGGTCGAGGGCGTTGAATAGTCTGCGCCGTCCACATTGCGCCGAAGTGACAAATAACCATGCACCGCACGAAATCCAGCCGGATCCCAAGGATCGGGGCCATTGTCTTCGGTGAATCCGTTGCCCACCAGCGTGATCCCACCGACCCAAGGTGCCGGTCTGAACGCGTACTCAACGCGAGCGAGCGCTCCACGAGTATTTGAGTTCGAGCGAAACTGCACATCCTCACGCTCAAGGGGTGGCGCGTTGTTGTAGATCCGGCGCAGGTCCGCGCCTCCTCCAGTGGGTGAGAGTGAGAAGTTCACGTAGTCTTTCAACTCCAAGAGCGCGGAGACGTTGCCGGTGTTTAGCTGCGCGGTGAAGTACATGGCGCGGCCAAATTGTGTGGCCGTTCCGACTTTGTCCCCGCGCGATGTGGGGTCCATCCCTTGCGCATAATTGTAGGTACTGCGTCTCAGCCCGGCGATCTCGCCGTAGAGCGCGACAGCCCCATCGAATAACCCTGGGAGCGTCATGCGATACCCAAACACATCCACAAATGTCTCTCGCGCGATCGCGTCCGGAAACTGCACCCGAACACCCGAGAGGCCCAGCTCAACGTCGTTGTTTTCGCCCAAGCGTGCAACGATATCCGCCGCCATGATCCGGTCGACGCCGCCGAGAAAGTCCGGGGCAGATCGCGCTCCGCGCTGGCCCAACGCGATCGCGTCACCGTAGTCGTGGTTGGTGACAAACGTGAGGGGGTCAAGATTTTGCGGGTTGAGGTATCCGCCCATCGCGCGGAGGGTGAAGCGCTCAAGCTCTGCGGTCATTTGCGCGCCACGAATGGTGGTGTCAGTCCCGAGCGGGTCCACTTTGCGAAGGGACAACACGATTCCACGGCCGATCGCGGCGTAAAAATCGCCGACGTCGAAGCTAAACTGCTCGCCGGTGTATGACAACGCAACGCGCTCAAGGCGAAAGTCCCAGTGCAAGCTCGCGGTGCACGTGGGTCCCATCGCGCCGGTCGCACAAAACGTCGGAGGAGCAAGCAACAGGGGAGCAAACCCATCCACGCGCACTTGCAAACGCCAAGGAGGCGCGGTGAACTGCGAGTCAAATCGCTCGGTTAGCGAGAGCAGATTGTCGTCCCCCTTGTCCGAGTCAAAGTTGGTGCGTCGATAGCTGAGCAGCGTCGTGTTGTTAAACGTAAACGACGTAAGCCCCACGCCCGGAAGCCGAAAATTGACCTGAGCGTCAGCGTCTGTCGCTTTGCTAGAGACACCACAAAACCCAGCGACAACACCCGTTGCGAGCAAGGTGTTGCGCAAGCCTATTGACCGTACTTTCACATCAGTGAAAGTACAGGAATCGCGCACGAATGGTTAGCCCCTACGAGAAAAGACGCTGCCGATTTTCTTACTGCAGCAAGCGATCAAGCTCGTTCTTCAGGCTCTGAAGCCCCTGGCTGGCGCCGTACTCACGTGACTGGATGCGACCATTGCGGTCCACAATCAAGTTAGACGGATAGGCCTGGTTTGGAAACACGCGCTGCATCACGCCCATGGGGTCGTACACCATGTGCGAGGTCAGAC
>JANNCG010001263.1:0-11554 GCA_031386385.1 Myxococcales bacterium | reverse complement strand
GGCTCACCTCCGGGGCAGTTCAACACGGGTACACACACTGCCCTGAGCTCAAACGCGTACCGAATCACCTCAACCATCCCGGTGATTGCGTACCAGTTTAATCCGCTTGAAAACACGCTGGTGTTCTCAAACGACGCCGCGCTTCTCATCCCCACGGACTCATTGGGTAGCGATTATGCTGTGATGTCTTGGCCGCAGACACTCTCTGCGACGCCAATTGAGCAGGCGCTTAACCCTAACAATCCGGTGGATCTGCGTGCGTACTTGACCATCGTTGGGACACGAGAAGGCACGCATGTGCGGGTGGTTCCACGAGCGGATATCGTGCCGGGTGGGCCGGTGTTGGCGGGGCACCAAAGAGGCACACCTGTTGAGGTCACTTTGGGACCTTTTGATGTCCTCAACCTCGAGACCGGAACCCACGGCGCCGACTTCACCGGCTCAATGGTGACAACGGATCAACCCGTGGCGGTGTTCTCTGGTGTGGAGTGCGCCGATGTCCCTGCGTGGGATGACATCAACGACCGTCGGTGTTGCTGCGATCACTTAGAGTCACAGATTTTTCCGCGCAACACGCTGGGGCGTCGCTATATCGCTGTGCATTTTGCCAATCGAACATCGGCGGTGCGCTCTGCTGGTGGGATGGTTGGGCTTGTGCTCGACGAGCCTGAGTTTGTTCGCGTGATGGCCACCACACCAGGGATGACGACGGTCCGTACAACGCTTCCGGGCGTGGTCGGTCCTGTGCCGGATGGGGGAGTGTTTAACCCCATGGTGTTTACGCTCATGCAGGGAGAGAGCCGAACGCTGCGAACCACGACACACTTTGAGCTCGAAGCGAGCGCGCCTGTATACGTTGCAAACTTTATGGCATCGCAGTTGAACACGGGTATTTCGCTCAACTATCCAGGCGGTGATCCGAGCTTTGTTCCCATCCCGCCGATTGAGCAGTGGCGCGATCAATACGTGTTTTTGACGCCAGATAAATACGCGTTTGATTTTGTTACCATCGTTGCAGCGCCTGGTGCGGTGGTGCGTTTGGATGACTCACCAGTGCCTGATCGCGACTGTGTGAGTGCACCCTCAGATGGTTGTGTCGCAACCAGAGACCGCGCCTGTCCTGTGCCGCGGTACGTGGTTTATACGTGTCAGTTGTCGTTTCCGTTGGTCGACAACGATCGACCCTATCCCAACAATGTGCGACCGGGTCGGCAACGTGATGGCGTGCACACAGTGGTTGCAGATCAACCCGTGGGTGTCTGGGCCTCAGGCTTCGATCTACGCGTGAGCTATGGCTATCCCGCCGGGACGAGACTGCAGCCCTTGCTCTAAGCTCAAAAGCTCAAAAGCTCAAAAGCTCAAAGCTCAAAAGCTCTAAGCTCAACAATGCTCGCGAATCAGCGAGGCAGTTTAGCTTCGAAAAACGCGCGCATCTTGATCAAGTTTTTCGACTCGCGCGAGAACGAAGGAGCCGTGTAGCTCTTCGCAAATCCACGAACGTCCGAGATAAACTCTGCAAGAATGTTGCTTGTCCCAACGATGTCTTCGACCGAGCGTCCACGAGCTGTCCCGCGGCGAAGACCGATGACATAAGCTTCGAGGCGAACGTAGTCGGCCCCCAAAAACTCCTTCACCAGATCAACCTCGTTGACCAGTCGCAGCGCCACGGTGAGCTTCTCGACGGGAGCGTGATCGAGGCCCTCTTTGTTCGCCAAATCCGCGGCAACACGAAGGACAAACGCGTCATCGAGATAGCCGATGTCGTCAATCCCGTCAGGGATCAGGTCTAAAGATTTAAATAGATAATTGAGGCCACCGACGAGGGTCTTGCGAGCTGTCTCAGGAGTTTTGGGATCGGATAAAAGATCAACGAGTCCTTCACCGTCGTCTCCTAAGGTTCGAAGCCAGGTCGGAAAAACATCAAGGCACTTTGTGTCCACGTCACTCATTGCAGGGGCCGATGGTACAGGTGAATCGATTCTTGGCAAACGCATAAATCGAGGGAGTGAAAGTGGATTTGAGGTATATGCTGCCGCTCCGATGAGACTGAGCTTCCGGTGTTTGGTGGCCCAACGCGCGGGAGGAGCGTTTGTGCTTAGCCCGCTCAATCTACGGGGTTTTACCGTAGTATCCAACAGTCTAGAGCGAGCACAGGACGAGCTGTCGTTGGCGCTGGACGATCGAATCTCGCGGCTACACCCCCGATTGTTGCCGTTGTGGCTACGTGGCGGGGCTCATGGGGCTTTGGTCGAGCTCGAGATTTTCGCACTTAAGGTGTGGGGTGCTGAAGCGACGGAGGTCCGTGGGTTGACCATTTCGACCATTGTTTCTCCTGCCCATCATCGGTTTGTTGAGGCGTACGCGCCTCGCTGGGGGTTGAGATTTTGGGTCGAGGCAGGTGAAGAGGTCCCTGAGCGTGCGGCTGAGCGACTTACGCAACACAGTCTTGAGCTATCCGACGATGAGTGTCTTCGCCTTCGGTGCTCGGGACCCGAGAGTTTGCACGTTGTAGAAATTGATCCCACGCTTAGACCCCTGTCGGGACTTCGGTATCATGAGCTCTTTCTCGACGAGCGGCCACTGGAGCCAACCCTTGACGACCCGAACGATGAAGACGCCGTCGCGGAGGCATTTGATCTCGACGCGGGATTTGCAAAGCCACGTCGCTCTTCAGCGCCCAACGGAGAGAAAATTCGCGACCGGGTGAAGCGAGCGACTCGCGCTCCAACGCTGCAAAAACTCGGTGATCCTTGGCATGTTCGCGCGAAAAATAACGAGTTCGTCGAAGCTTTTGGACGGGATGAGCTGGTGAGAGAGATCGTCGCTCGATTGAGCGACAAAAAGCCCGATGCGCTCGTCCTTGTGGGGCCCAATGGCGTTGGAAAGACCGCCATCATTCAAGAAGTCGCTCGCAAATTGGTGACCGATTCTCCAGAAGAACGTGAGTTCTACTATCTTGACGGCGCTCGCCTTATCGCAGGCGACGGAGGCTTCGGAGACTGGCAGAAACAGCTCTTTGATGTGTTGTCTGAGGCACAACAAACGGGGGCTATTCTCGCTCTGGGCTCGCTTGCGAGTCTTCTCGACGCGGGACGAAGCGCCAAGGGCGACGACAATGTCGCGCAGCTGATTGGACCAGCTTTGCTTGCTCACGAGGTGATCGCGATAGGTGAAGCGACGCAAGAAGAGTGGACCGAGATTGAGCGACGCAACCCCCATTTTGCGCGTTCTTTTGCGGTGCTTCAAGTGCCTGAGCCCGAGCATGAGCAGCTTCGCGCCATCGTGGCGCGAGTGTGTGAAGAGTTTGTTCGGCGGCACAACAGCACCATTGAAGCTGCGGTTGTGGATCGATCGATCGCGCTCACGAAGAGGTTTTTTGCGTACGGTGCTGCGCTCGGCAACGCGGTGTCTTTTTTGCGTCGTGTCCTTCAGGCCCAAGTCCAGCAGCGAGTGACGTTGGTGACCGAGAGCGCAGTGGTCGCGCATTTCTCTGCAGAGTCGGGGATTCCACAGACGCTTTTGCGTGATGATTTGCCGCTTCACCCGCGAGATGTGCAGCAAGCACTGCGAGCCCGAGTGGTGGGGCAAGAGGCCGCTATCGAGCGCGTCACCGATGTGGTGAGTGTGCTCAAGGCGGGTCTACAGGACTCACGAAAGCCGACGGCGGTCCTGTTTTTTTCGGGGCCAACGGGGGTAGGCAAGACCGAGCTTGCGCGCACGCTTGCGCAATATGTTTTTGGGTCTGAAGAGCGGCTGGTTCGCTTGGACATGGGTGAGTACAACAGCTACGACGCCCTTCACCGCCTTGTCGGCGAGTGGAATTCTCCCGGAACCCTCTGCGCCGCGGTCCGTCGTCAGCCCTTCTCTGTGGTTCTCCTCGACGAAATCGAAAAAGCCCATCCGCTCGTCTTCGACGCCCTTCTGGGGGTCTTGGGCGAGGGCCGATTGAGTGATTCTACGGGTAGATTTACTGATTTTCGCAACTGTGTCCTGATCATGACGTCTAACCTTGGGGCGCAGACGCTCAAAAAACCCGTCGGGTTTGGCGACGCCCATTCGTCCACTCAAAGTCGCGCGCTGAGACAGCACTACGTGGCCGCTGCGAGTGAATTTTTTAGGCCCGAGCTGTTCAATCGCATTGATGACTTTGTCGTGTTTGAAAAACTCTCCGCCCAAGCGGTGCACTCTGTGGTGGTGCGTGAGCTAAAGAAACTCTCGCTGAGAGAGGGACTCAAGAGGGCGGGAGTGCAGTTGATTCCCACAGAAAGTGCGATTGAGTGGCTGGCTCGCGCCGGCACCGATGAGCGCTATGGTGCGCGCCCACTGAAGCGCGCGATTGAGCGGCATGTGACGATTCCGCTCGCGAATTTTTTGTTGCAACATGGGCAGGCCCACGGGCAAAACCCGCGCAATACCGTGCGGATAGCGCTTGAAGTGGTGGACTTGCGACTGCAGTTTCGCATCCTCGCAGCAAGCGCAGAAGAGAGCGCGACGCTCGCTCGCCTAACCGAGATTTTGTCTCTCGCTCAGAGTCTTCGCGTACAGACGCAACAATGGACACGATCTTCACGAGCCGCCGCGTGGCGCGAAGAGAGCAGCTCGTTTGAGCGAGCATCCAAACTGCCAGCATTTTGGCAAGATGCCGACAGCGCCCGAGAAGCGGTACGCCGAGGAGCAAACGCCAAATCATTGCTCACTATGTTGGACAACGCAGAGCAACAAGCAATCGCAACAGAAGAGCTTGCCTTCGAGGCCTACTATGATCGCTCACCGCAGGCGCAAGAGCTTTTGTTTAGCGAGTTTGCAGAGCTTCGAGAGCGCTTGAAAGCGGTCCGACAGGCGCTATTTATTGCTGGATTTTCACCCATTTCGACGCATGGAGCGAGCGTTTTGTACCTTGGAGCTTCCCGTGCTGCCTGGAAGTGGCTTGAGTGGTTGCGGGATGTGTACCGCGCGCAGGCGAGGAAGATGGGGATCCCGTTGACGGAGTGGTATCCAGTGCTGAGCGCTGGGGTCAAGGCGCCTGACTCGAAGAAAAAAGAGAGCCCACCGCCGAGCGTTGCGTGGAGCAACACGATGAGCTTTCCGGGCGAGGGCGCACCTCAGCTGCTGGCGATGGTGTTTCGCACTGAAGACGCACGCATGTTTGCCGCTGAAGCAGGGACGCATCGGATTCACGGTGATGGAGCTCACCTCACGGTGCGCTGTGCGTTTGCCACGGCTCCGCTCGCTGACCCGCTGTTGGGAGCGCTTGAAGTTGAGACGCGGTTTAGCAGCGAAGAAGTGCGAAAAGTGTTTCGCGAACGGCGAATGATCCGTGACTTGCGTACCATGGCCGAGACCACTTGGAGCGAAGATCCATTGGCGCTCCCCTCGCTGGACTCGCTCTTTGATGCTTGGGTTCGAAAGAGCGTATTGGGTTAACGTTATTGTCCCGCGGGGGCTTCTTGGCGCCGAAACACACGAAACACAAACTCGCCCGTACCCCGTCGCGAAGAGATCGTGACACGATGCGCACCAGCCGCACGTGCACAGTACCGTGCCGTCGGAAAAGCCGTAAAAGTCCGGTCTTCTGCAACATTGGTCGATCCCTGCGCGAGGCTCAAATCAAGATCGCTGATCCCCGCACCACCCACCGCCACCATCGCATAACAAGCTCCATTGCGAAGTGAGACAGTCCGGGTGACGTTTGCTCCTTGGCGAATTTGCTGTCGCACGATGTCAAAGTCCGAATCGCCCGAATAGTTGTCCGCTTGCAACACACGCGTGACCTCTGCGTTGCGCACAAACGCAATGCCCGTGAGTCCAGCGCCGCTCGTCCCGCCTGCCCAGCGAAACAAGCCTAAACGATACGCTCCACCACCGCTGGCCATGTTCACACGCACGCGATAACGCCCCGTCGTGGGCGCACACACGCGCACGGTCGCTTTGGGATCTTGTGCATAGTCTTGATCCAGTGGTGCGTTGCTGTCGTCTGCGATCGCGAGATCCAAGTCACGCACGCGCGACTCGCCCACGGCCACGAAGGCGTAGCACTGCCCGGCGGTGAGATTCAGCGTCTCTTCTTGATTCTGTCCTTCATTGAGCGTGCGGTTCAACGGAGGGCCTTCGGATTGGTACCCCACAGAGAGAACCGAGTTTTGCTGCGCGTTCCACACGTCGTCAACGTCGTTGCCACCGCCACCCGTGTTGGCCATCGCGAGCTGAGTCTGTGTCACTTGTGCGCCTGCTTGTTGAGCGCGCGCATACGCGACGAGCCACACCGGCCCGTCCCCAGTGGCCATACGTGGACGAACCACAAATTGCGATGCGGTTTGCACGCAAATATCTTGCGCGAGGGCGTCGATTTGAGGGCCTTCATCGCGCTGAATCACAGCCCCTTGAGCGTCCAGTACGTACAGATCGGTGTCCCGAGCTCCTGGTCCACCAAACGCCGCAAACGCGTAGCAGTTGCCTTCACGCAGGTTGGTGTTCATCGGTGCGATCTCACCTGCAGCGAGCATCGCGCCTTGGGGTCGAAGCACCGCTTGGTAGCCACGCCCTGAGAGCTGTCGGCTGAGGGCCTCAATGCGCTGTGCCGTCGCGCCATCGGGTGTGCGAGGCGCGCTTCGAGGAGCGGCCCCTCCACCCCAGACGCCTGCGAGTGATCCGCTTGATCCTGCAGGGCCTTGATACAACTGATAGAACACTTCACCGCCACCAGCGCTCACGTACAACCGCGGAAAGTACGTCCCATACTCATACGCACAAAACGAGACCGCTGGGTGTGCATCGCCGCGCGCTGCGTAGCCGACGGTGCTGTTGGACGGAGACGATACGGTAAGTGCCAGCGCGTTCACACCCGCACCGCCAATCGCCACAGCGACAAAGCACATCCCAGGCTGACCGGCAAAAGCGTACGAGCTCAAGCTCCCTGGCGCGCGAACACTTCGCATGGGTCCACCCACGGGAGAGAACCCTTGAGCTCGAAGCGTTTGTCCGACAGCATCTAACTGTACCGCCGGAGGAGCCCCCGCAGGGGCCGCGACCACACCCGCAGCGACAGCGCCGTTGTTCGCGCCGTTATTTCCGCCAGAAACGACCTGTCCATTTGCGTTTTGGATCACCACGTTGCCGTTTGCCGGCGGGGTGACACCATAGCTCAGTCCATAAAACCGTGGCGATGTGAGGGTGCATCCTGCTTGCGCAAGTGCGAGCACAGAGCCAACGACTGAGACGAATATGAAACGGGTCTTCGAGACGGACATAGGTTGAATGGATCCTTAACCGCAAAGGGGTAACACAAAAACAAAGAAAACTGCCGAAGCGCGTTGGTCCGGTTGCATGACATACAGCAGAGTGAGTGTCACTCTGATAAATCACTGGGTATTGTGCGTGAGGTCAGGCAACCCACCGTGACGCCACACCATGGATCGAATCCATCATACGAGAGGGCGTGAGCAGATGTTTTAGGGTGGAGGTGATTTTCTAGTTTTTTCTGTGAGACTGCGAGAGAAGCTTAGAGCGAAATGAAGCTCACTGCCCATACCGCGTTGGCCTTCGGCATCATGTGTTGCCTGGGGTTTGGCGTGCTGGCTGAAGGGTGGAGCTTGCTTGCCGCACAATCTGTTGATTCTCCTTGGAAATTCCCTGGTTTTGAGACTTTTTGTGAGCACCTCGCGCACCGGTCGTGGTGGATTGCTCTGTTGACGCTTGTGCAGTGGCCGTTTGCCGAAAAGGGCGGAGTTTTTTCTTCGGCCAAGAGATCTTGGCTTCTGGTTGGGCTCTGGTTGGTTGGTGCCATCCTTTGTTTGGGCGCGATGGCGTACGCGAGCGCCACGGGCATTCGCGGTGTCCAGCTGAGAAACAGCGGTCAATTGGGCTATTCTGTGATGCTCACGCGTGTCTTCGGAGAGCTGTCCCTGCTCACCGCGTGGGTGCTCGCGGTGCCGAGTATTTGGCGGGGACTCAACAAGGGATTGTGTTAGCGTTGCGGCCGAATGTTTCTCGGACGCGTGATTGGTACGTGCGTGGCGACCCGCAAAGCGGCGGGACTTGAAGGTGTTTCACTCCGTGTGATTGAGCCTCTAGACGCTCATGGCAACCGCACTGGAGATCTCTTGGTCGCTGCGGATCCGCTTGGCGCAGCACCGGGCGAGCGTATTTATTATGTGTCGTCGCGTGAGGCGGCGTTGGCGCTGGAGCAGTCGTTTGTTCCGGTGGATGCGACGGTTGTAGGTTTGGTAGACGAAGTCGATGTGCAGAGCGGCAAAGGCAAGCGGTACCTTCGTTCGAGTGGAGAGTAAGCAGTCATGAAGATGGCCCGCGTGATCGGAACGGTCGTCGCCTCGGTGCAGCACCCCGCATACGACCGACAAACGGTGCTCTTGTGTGAGCCCGTAGACACACTCTCTGTTGCCACGGGCACAGCGTTTATTGCGGTAGATCGCGCACAGGCAGGCGTTGGCGACCTGGTGCTGATCAACTCTGAAGGCAACGGGGCTCGGCAGATGTTTGGCGTGGATCCAAAGGGCAAGCTCCCGATCATCGACGTGATTGTCGCGGTGATTGACCACGCGGAGGAGCAATCGTGGCGCTGAAGCGTCCGGCCATGCTCGTCGAGGCTCGCGCCAAGAGTGAACTGGTGCGGTACTCAAAAGCTATATGGGACCGAGGATTTGTTGCCAACCATGACGGCAATTTGTCCGCGCGCGTGAGTGACGATCGGATTGTGTGCACCCCCACAGGCACTTCAAAAGCTGACGTGGATGAGCGCTCTTTGGTCACCACCGACGCGGGGGGCGCGCAAATCGCGGGTAATAAAAAGCCGTTTTCTGAGCTGTCGTTGCATCTCGCGGTGTATCGCTCACGGATGGACGTCGCTGCGGTGGTGCACACGCACTCGCCTTTTGCGACCGCCCTTGGTGTGAGTGGTCGAGAGCTGCAGTGCTTTTTGCCCGAGGCGGTGGTGTCTTTGGGCGAGCGCGTTCCGTTGGTGAATTTGGCGCTTCCGGGGGCTGCGGCGTTGAGCGCATTTGAGCCCTTTATTGCCAAGTACGACGCAGTGTTGGTTTCAGGCAACGGCGTGTGGGCTTGGGGCGCTGACGTTGAGCAAGCGTACCTGCGCGCAGAGCTCGTTGAGCACCTCGCGAAGATCGCTCATCACGCACTTCCGTGGGGCGGTCCCCAGCCTCTCACCACGGATATACGTGAAAAAATGCTTGAAGCTCGCAAGAAGGCTTTTGGACGGTAGAGTCTCGCAGCAGCGGAGTTGGGCAGCATTCATCACAAGCGGCGTGGCTGCGCTGAGGGCTTAGCCTCCGCGCAAGCAACGAGCTGCGATGAGGACTTAGCCTCCGCGCAAAGAGTGGCTGCGCTGAGGACAAGCCTCCGCGCACGTGCCTTCGCGCAAAGAGCGCTCAGGGTCCCCTCGTCATATGCATTCCTCGGGGTTGGTGGTAGCGGCTCTTGCTGTACAAAAGTCTGCGTTTGGTCAGGCAAACTTGAGCTGTCACGAGTTCCGAGAGCACCGTCTGGGACGCACTCTTAGTTTCGACGCGCACAGCCACTTCAACGACCCCCGAGGAATGACAATGACGAGGGGACCCTGAGCGCTCTTTGCGCGAAGGCACGTGCGCGGAGGCTCGCCCTCTGCGCAGCCACTCTTTGCGCGGAGGCTCGCCCTCTGCGCAGCCACTCTTTGCGCGGAGGCTAAGCCCTCAGCGCAGCCACTCTTTGCGCGAAGGCACTTGCGCGGAGGCTATGCCTGGCGCGATCAGTTCACAACGCGACTGGTTAGGACTATCGCTTCAAAGCGATGGTAGCGAGCGTAAACTTACGGCTTCTTCGAGCGCACAACGGGGCGCAAGATGGTCTTTCCGTCTTTGATGGCGACGTCGATCTCGACGTGTGCCCCGGGGTATTTTTCACGCAACCGAGGGAGTGTGTCATTCACTTGCTTGGCGAGCGTATCAAACGCTATGTCGCCCTCGCCGGTGGATTTGCGAGAGTCACGATATCGCGCGTAGAGATTTTGCAGTGCGTTATCTGGAGCGGCGCTGGCCGCGGGTTGCGGTCGGGTCACCGCTGGCGTGGGAGTGGGAGCGGGAG
Organism: Myxococcales bacterium; assembly: GCA_031386385.1. Taxonomy (GTDB): domain Bacteria; phylum Myxococcota_A; class Polyangia; order Polyangiales; genus JANNCG01. The sequence goes on along the minus strand of JANNCG010001263.1, from coordinate 1,465 downwards.
TCGCAATGGGTGCAGGCCTTGGTGTTGCGGCAGGCGTTGCGGCAGGCGTTGCGGCAGGCGTTGCAGCAGGTGCCGTTGCTGGTCTTGCCACAGGCGATGGTGAACTAGGCTGCGGATTGACCGGTGAATTTGCAGAGCTCTGTGATTTTTGTGTCGGCGCACCGAAGACAGAGATGCCCACACGGGGTCGCTGCGCAGCAGGAGCTGGCGCAGCAGGACTGGCGACTGGCGCTGGAGTGGGCGCTGCGACTGGTGCGCTCGGTGTGGGTGTTGCTGTCGGGTGTCTTGGCGCTTTCACCGTCTCGACAATATCGAACGAAGGCATCGTCTCGACCTGCCGTGTTGCTGCGTCGAAGAAGCCGCCGCTCTGCACAGGCACCGCCGCGGGTCTTGTTGCCGCCGAAGCTGGAACCACTGCTGTCGCGGGTGTCGCAATGACCGGAGCTGGCTGAGCTTTTGCGACCGTCACCACGGGGGCGCTCTTGCCGCTGGGCGCCGCTGGGCGAAGGGTCTCGGGCTCGACCTCTTCGACTTGGTCATACTCTTCGACCTCGTCGTAGTCTTTGAGCTCTTCTAGCGCTTCAGAATCAAGCTCGTGCACGCGATCGTTGCTCTGCTTGGGCTTGCTTGGGGCTCCATAGCGCGCAGCTCGGGCGAGGTCGCGCTTGTGCGTGCCTTCTTCGATTTTGCGCAATATTCGCTGCCAATATTGCAAATAAGTTGTGTACCGCTGCACTAGTGTTTGAAAGCGAAACCGATGCCCCGAGTTGCGGATCTGCATCTTGCGAAACACCTGAATACGACGCTCGACGTCTTTGTGCTGCACCGACGGCGCCATCTTTTCAATACCCGTAAAGTATTGATCGTACGTGATGCGCAGGCGCTCGAGCCGGTTCTCTAGCTCGTCTAGCGCAATGGTGGTCTCGTCTTGCTGCATCTAAACTGACCTTTTACCTACAGCGGAGTGATAGAGAGGTTGTCGAAGCGAAGCTCGGTCTCCCAGTTGTTAAACCCAAAAAATTCGTGCCCAGGTCCAAACAACGGGGCGGGGTCGTCGAAGTCTAACATGGGGACGCCGTCAACGCTCCATTGCAGCAAATTTCCACGTCGTTCGATTCGCCAGTGGTAGTGATGACCCTGCTCAACTGGCGGCCCGCGACGGACTTTTCGGTCCGCGGCGTGCTCGTCCATTCGCGCGATGACGTTGAGCTGGTTGCCCCATCCTCCGTGAATGAGAACATAGCTTGTCGCGTTGTAGCTGGTTGTTCGCGCGAAGGACACTCCGTCGCCAAAGACCTCACACTTGATGTCGCCCGCAGGCGAGTCGCTCCATGTATCAAACTCAATGAGTACGTTTCGCGGCAGTCGGCGCTTGAGCCAGATGGGATGATTGTGACCGTTGCTCACCTGCAAAACGCCGTCGCGAATGTTCCAGACGGGTCCGGTGACGTTCCAGTTGGCGCCT
>JANNCG010001201.1:0-7257 GCA_031386385.1 Myxococcales bacterium | reverse complement strand
GCCATCGGTGGCCAAATCGGCTACGGAATTACCGACGCGTTTCGCACTTATGCACAGTTGGAGTATCGATTCGGTGCGTCGCTTGGCTCCATGAGCACAACGCTCACTCACCATCCAAGTGTCGTCGTTGGATTTGGATATTCGCTTGATGTCCTCTCTGTCGTCCCGTGGATTGCGGTCGAACTGCGAGCTGGTCTTCGAGCGCAGCATTCGGGAGCTTTCGCGTTTGTTCCCGGTGCCGGTGCGCGGGTTGGTGTCGATTGGTTGCTGCAGAGATATTTTTCGTTGACGTTTCAGGCCGCGTACACGCTCAGTTGGGTCGACTCTGGGCTTGCGCACGACGCGTCTGTTCTGCTGGGTCCCCGTTGGGTCTTGGACTTGTAGCTCTGTCGGCTCGATGCGGAGCTTTCGAGAGAATAGTGAGCGCAAAAAGAATAAGTACCGCAGATATCGCCCGATGGTGAGATCGCCGAAGCGGTGAATTTGTTGGCATCGCTCGGGGGTATCAAAACAAGGCCGAGCAAGTTGCCCAACCAAATGCTCTCCGTGCGGGCCCGAGCATGCAACGCGAGCGATTAGTCTTGCGAAGGTCCGACCTCGATAAACTCGCATTGCGTCCCGCGATCGATGTGATTGCGCGCTGCAAATCCTGCGTTGACTTCAAGCACGTACTGCGAGTCCCCTTCGACGGATCGCGGATCTTCTGTCATCGGCGTCGCGTTGCGGACAACGCCAAGCACTCGACGGTTGGACTCGATGAAAATCATATCGAGAGGCAAAAACGTGTTCTTCATCCAAAACTCTTGGTGTTCTGAGTTTGGAAAAACAAACAACATGCCATTGCCGGCGCCGAGGCTCGTCCGATTCATCAGGCCGTGCATCCGCGAGTCTTGTGTACGGCACAGCTCGACCGGCACGACGACCGAAGGATGTCCGTCGGGGCGGCAAACGACGCGGGGTCCCTGCCCTGTCACGGCATTCGAAGGACCGGGTGTCGTCTGGGTGTTGTTGCTTGGGTCTTGCGTCACGGGAGGACCACTATTTTTGCAAGAACCAAGAGAAATAAGGGCGAAAATGACAAAGGTACGCACGGTTTTCATCGGAGCTATAACAGGTTTTTAGGGAGTTCAGTGAACGGTGAAGCGGTGCGATCATGAGGTTCGTGAGCTTCAACTGTGGGCGCGCCTTCGTCACCGATGCGTTGTTCGAATCGTGAGGTGCCAACATTGACGAACTCGAAACGCGGTAAAGTACCCGAATTGCCAACTAGCGCAAGGGCTCTGAAATCCCGCAATTTTCACGATGGTATCCTTTGAACGGCTGGTACATTCTCAGGATCGGTGAACGGATTTGTATCACTCGTTGGTGCTGGTCCCGGTGATCCTGCGTTGATCACACTCGCCGCGGCGCGTGCAATTCGAGAAGCAGACGTTGTCCTTTATGACGCCTTGGTTCACTCGGCTGTCCTGCGACACGCCCGAACCGAAGCGGTGGTTCGGTTTGTGGGCAAACGAGGGGGCCACGAGGGCACAACCCAGGCGCAAATTCACACGTTGCTGCGAGACTATGCGATGGCAGGCTTTCGAGTTTGCCGTCTCAAGGGTGGAGATCCACTCTTGTTTGGACGCGGATCAGAAGAAGCCGAATTTCTGGTGGATGCTGGCATTGCGTTTGAGATTGTTCCGGGGGTTAGCTCGTTTCTAGGAGCCACCGCCTATGCTGGAATTTCGCTGACGCATCGCGATCTTGCGTCGTCAGTCGCGCTGCTCACAAGCTCTGAACACGCGGAGAAAACGGAGAGCGCGCATGACTGGGCGAAGCTTGCGACGGCAACGCAAACGCTCGTGATGTTTATGGGCGCGCGAAAACTCCGAGCTGAAATGGACAGGCTCGTCCGCTTCGGCCGGTCCGAAGCAACGCCGGCGGCCGCGATAGAGTGGGGGACGTTTGCGAGACAGCGTGTGTTGACTGGGACGATTGGTTCACTCGCGAACGTGTGTGACGACGCGAATCTGTCGACTCCATCTCTGATCGTGGTGGGAGACGTCGTCTCACTTCGAGCGCACCTTCGTTGGTGGGATCTCTCTGTATTTGCACGAAAATGCATTGCGCTCCTTCGCCCAGAGCCGCAGGGCGAAAAATTGGCGAACGACCTTCGTCGCGCAGGGGCAGAAGTCTTGCAACTTCCAGCGGTCAAGATCGTCGATGTCGAGGATGTCGGGCCGCTGCTGCACGCCTTTGCTCGTCTTGGCGAGTACGATCTGGTGTTGTTTTCAAGCGCCAATGGAGTGCATCGATTTGCGTCGGCTCTAAATGGATCGGGTCGTGATTGGCGATCGATTTCACAGGCTAAAGTGATTGCCATCGGGGCCGCAACCCGCGACGCTCTCGCGACGCGAGGACTGATCGCCGACGATACTGCGCAGGTCAATGCCGCAGATGGTCTTCGAGACGCTGTGATGAAATGGGCGAGCGTTTTACGGCCAGAAAAAAACCTGCGCGACGTGCGGATTTTGTTTCCGCGTGCGCTGAGCGGACGCGAGGCTGTCGTGACTGAACTGCGACGACAAGAAATGACCGTAGATGTGGTCCCCGTGTATCAAACCATCGAGACCCCTGAGGTGCTGACACCGCTGGTCGAGGCGCTCTCTGCTGGGATGCTCGACGCGGTAGTCTTGACCTCTCCGTCCATTTTGCGCTCGCTGTGTGCGGCTCTCGGTCGCGACTATGTGCAAAAGCTCGCGCCTGTCACAGTGCTAGCGATCGGACAAACCACTCGAGTTGCCTGCGAAACTGAGGGAATTCGCGTCGATGTTGTGCCTGACGACCCATCCGACTCGGCCATCCTTTTGGCGCTAGAGCAACACTACCGAAAATCCCATACTCCGACGCCAGGCTCTTAACCACTCCGACCCGGGTCAAAATTTCAGCCATTCTGCTGTCTACAGTTTGGCGAAACGCGTCAAGACGCGAACTAAGATCTCTGACGCCTCATCGACGTCGCGGGGGGACGTTTCTATCCCGAGTGAGATCCGTAAAGACCCGTTTGCTCGCCATTTTTCCTGTGCAAACATTCGCAACATGGCAGCGCTAGGTCCGGGCCGTCCGCTCGAACAAGCGGGCCCAGAAGAGATACTCAATCCGTCTAAATCGAGCGCGGCGACCACCTCTTCACCGAGAGCATTGCGTACAGAGCCGTGGAGCACGGTGCTTACCCTCGCGCTGGGCTCATACGGAGTGACCGCGAAATTCGGGACCGAGGCGAGCACTTCTTCGAGCCGTTGGATGAGCTGGAGTTGATCAGTTCGGTTTGCAAGACGCAGGGCAACGGTCGTACTTGCCGCCCCGAATCCAGCGATTCCGACGTAGTTTTCAGTCCCAGCGCGCATCCCGCGTTCTTGCGCTCCTCCGGTGAGGATCGCTCTTGCGCGGACATCGTGCCTTATCCATGCGGCGCCACAGCCAGCAGGTCCACCGATTTTATGTGCCGAAACGGCTGCCGCGACAGCGCCAGTGCTGGCAAAATCGACTGGCAATTTTCCAAGCGCCTGAACCGCGTCGAGGACCATGAGCGCCCCATGCTCGATGCACATTGCGCCGATCTCTCTAACGGAGGCGATCGCGCCGGTTTCGTGCTGCACCCAGCTCACACCAACCAGCGCGGGAGAAGGTGCGAGCGCGAGCTGGGTTTTAAGCGCCTCGAGTGAAATTCGTCCGAATGAATCGGCCTGCAAGAATACTGGGATCACTCCACATTGGGTGCTGAGCAGTTCGCAAGCAGCTTGCAGCGCTGGGTGAGCGCCGGGGTCAATGAAAATGGCGCGGAGGTTCTGGCTCGCGCCCACGCCACGGACAGCGAGATGAAGTGCCTCCGTCCCACCAGAGGTAAATACAAGTTCTCGGCCGAGCGCGCCGACGACCGCTGCGATGGTGCTTCGAGCGTTCTCGAGTGCCGCACGAAGCTGTCGACCATGCGTGTGGATGCTTGATGCGTTTCCGACGAGTGCGAACGCCTCAGTCATTGCTTGCTGCGCAAGGGGTGAAAGCGGGGTTGTCGCGTGATGGTCGAGGTAGATCATACAATGCTAGGCAACGGAGTTGCCAAACCCCCCGGATGCTCGCGGCGCTCTGGCAATTTGCAGGCGAATCAACAGGCCGCCGTACGTTTGTCCCGCGACGACCTCTCGGGATGAGTTCTCGGCACTCACCGTCCCGCCATGGGCTTCAACCACTCGTCGCACGACAGCGAGCCCAACGCCCGCGCCCTCGTGTTGGCGGCGGGTGCTTCCGTCTGCCTGAAAAAATGGCTCCCAAATGCGGTTCAGCAACTCGCTCTTTACGCCCGGCCCGCTGTCGAGCACCAGCACTTCGCAGGACGAGCCGCTGATTCGCAGCTCGATCGCCGCTGCGCCGCCTGCTGGCGTAAATTTTTTCGCGTTGTCTAAAACGTGATTTACAGAGCGTCTAATCCGCTCAGCATCGCCCAACGCAGGCACACTCACAGTCGGAACACTGACGTCTAACCGAACGCCCTTCTGTTCAAACCCGGGTTTGGCGTTTGCGATCGTGGTGCGCAGCACCTCACTCAAATCATAGTTTGCGAACTGAAATCGCATCTGACCCGTCTCGAGTTGGGTCACGTCCAGCAGCGAATCGATGGTAAATCGCAGACGTTTCACAGCCTCGTTGATCGCGACGACGGCCTTCTTTTGACCCGATGTGAGCGAGCCAAGCTCTTCGTTTGATAGAAGATTGACGTAACCCACGATGGGCGTAAGGGGAGTTGCGAGCTCGTGTGTGACGTTGCGGTAAAATTCTTTTCGAAGCCGCTCAGCGTCGAGCAAGCGCTGGTTGGCATCCAGAAGCTCTCGCACTTTGGTCTCGAGATGCTCCGCGACTCTTTGACTATGCGATCTTAGTATTTGCGAAGGATCTTTGTCCGTTCTTTCGCGATGGCCCGCGAGAAATTCGTCGATTTGCCGTGGAAACTGCCTGACATCGATGGGCTTGAGAAAAAAACCATCACACCCCAACGCGAGCGACTGAGCGCGGTCTCCCTCGGCGGTAATCGCCACGACCGGGACCGACGGGAGCCGGTTTCTCAGCAGCATGGCGACCTCGTACCCATCCAAGTCGGGGATATTGATGTCCACAAGTACGAGATCCGGCTCTACCTCGCCCGCTAACCGGGCTCCCTCAAGCCCCGAGCTCGTCTCGACAACACGGTGACCTGCGGCCGTGAGCAACTTGCGAACCAGTAGAAGACTTTGAGGATCGTCTTCAATATGTAAGATGGTTGCCACGGTGCTACGGTGCCAGACCGTATGCGCTTCACGCAACGCTTTCTCTCAACGCTCTGTTAGAATCTTTTGTCCGAGCGGTTTTCTAATTATCATGGCGACGGAACTTCTCAAACGACTTGCTTTAGAGGGTGTTCTCACCGACGAAGAGCTTCACGCTGTTTTGGTGCGCCGCGCCATGTTCGGCGAGCCGGTGCCGGTCGCGTTGGCTGCCATTGGATTTGTTGGCCAAACGGCAGTGCAAAATATCTTTGAGCGGATGGGCTTCAGCGGCGCCTCTCGGCTTCGGCCATCTGGGATATGCAAATCGCTACCGCGTGGTGTTTTGCGGACCTTTTGGGCACTGCCCATTGGAGAGAGTGCTGAAACGGTGATCGTGGCAATGACCGATCCTACGGACTCCCACGTACTCAAGGAGCTCGCTTTTCATACGCGTCGCGAGGTCGATCCGCGGATTGCCGACATGGATCAACTCCGCGCTGTGCTCTACGAGATCGATCCTCCACCAGAGGGCCGGCAGATCACGAGGCCTGCGTTTGGCCAGGTCCAGCCCATAGCAGCAGCGGCTGTTGAGACGAGCGCGTGGGCGACTCCGAGCGAGCAGGCACTTCAAGAAGTGGTGGGCATGATCGCTCCGCGGCAGCGAACGGCGACGCCCTCTTATGGGCAACCTGTAGTGCAATTGAACAGCACAAACTGGAGTCGTGGCACCGGGAATTTGGTTCGTATGGAGGGGCTCGCGGGGAGCGCAATTGGAGCGTTTTCGAGTGGGTCCAATGTCGGCGAGAGCACGCCACGCGCACAGAGCGCACAGAGCGCACAGAGCGCACCGTTGCCTCCCAATCCGCTTCCGTCTTCATTTCGAAGTGCCACTCTCCCTCCTCCACCGATGATCTCAAGCGCGAAGAAAGCCGCGAGCGATCCAGCGATCTTACTTCAGGCCCGACGACCCTCAAAAACGCCTTCAAAACCGACGACCGTTGCGCCTTCGAAAGAACTTTTGCAGCCCCTTGGAGAGCTAAGTGCTGCCACTGACCGCGATCAGGTGGCGAGAATTTGTGTCGAAGCGCTTACGACTCTCGCGGAGCGGGCCGCGTTTTTCGTTGTAAAAAAAGGTGTGATTCAGGGTTGGGACGGCGCGAGCGCGCGGCCATCGCTCGCTGGAATCTCAAAAGAAGCGCTGCGAAACCTCTGGATACCGCAGACAACCCGCTCGGTCTTTCGATCCGCGATAGAGTCCAATGGTGTGTTTGTCGGCCAGCTCAGTGAGTCGAGCGCAGACAGTATTTTGGCAGCAACGCTGGGAGGACGCCCAGCTGATGTGATCGTCACGGTGATTGAAGTGCGCAGCAGGGTCGTGGGGTTTCTGTACGCCGATCCGTATGCGGATTCTGAGGAGCTCTCGTTCAGGATGAAAGAGCTCGGCGCTGCCGCGGCGGAGGCGCTTGAGCGGTGGCTGCTTGAGATGCGTCCGGGAAGGTAGTCGCGGCGGGGGTAACTGTGATAACGGACGGAGGGAGAAATCCCAGTCATGACGTCGACCCATCGCAGGCAATGGCAGAGTTCAGTTCTTCTTCCATTGGAGGCTCAATCCCCACCGAGAAAACGCGCGGGGCTTCTTGCGGGCGGCGAGGACCTGCAAGCGCTCTATACAAGTGAGGACACCGCGCATCTGGATGAGTTGCGAGATGTGGGGTTTCCGGGCGAGGTCCCTTTTGTTCGGGGCGTACAGGCAAATATGTTTCGCGGTCGGCTCTGGACCATGCGCCAATACGCTGGATTTGGAACCGCGAAAGCTTCCAACGAGCGCTATCGAATGCTGCTCGCGAAGGGCCAAACGGGCCTCTCGGTCGCCTTCGATTTGCCGACGCAGATGGGTCGTGACAGCGATCACGAAATGTCCCTGGGCGAGGTTGGAAAAGTCGGTGTGGCGATCGATTCGCTTGAGGACATGGAG
>JANNCG010001190.1:0-13763 GCA_031386385.1 Myxococcales bacterium | reverse complement strand
CACCGACCCAAGCATTCCGCATTTTGGCAAAGCCGGCAGCGGAACACGGCTGAAAGCAGGATTTATCTTCACCATCGAGCCCATGATCAACCTCGGCTCGTACGAGTGCGACGTCGATCCAAAGGACAAATGGACAGTCTACACCGCTGATCGAAAGCTCAGCGCGCAGTTTGAACACACCATCCTCGTCACGCGCACTGGGTGTGAAGTGCTCACTCGACGTCACCACCCGTTGATGAACAGCGAAGTGTTTGCAGACGTCCTGCTGGGCGCGGGGCTCTAAGCAAACAAGCAGCCGATACGCTAGCCGTTCGCCTTTTCGTCGAGTTGCTTTTTGCGTTCACGTTGAAAGCCGATCGTGCCGAAAGCGACTCCGCTCACCATCAAGGCAAACCCGACGGCGAGCTTCTTGGTGGCCATTGGTTTCGGCGTGTCGCCGGGCTGAGTCTCAGGGCCAATCATCAGAAGACCGCCACCAAAGGCCGCGACAAACGCGCCGATCGAGAGAAAGCTGATCAGCGGAGTGGTCCAGCGAATCGGCGGGGCCTCGTCGTAGTCGTGGGCGACCCGCTTGATGGCCTTCTCTCCGGTACATTTCGCCTGGTGCTCTTCGCGATGCTTGACCAGCAACGCGCGCCCACACTTTTCGCAATTGGTACCGTCTGCCGCGACGAAGATCTTCGCGTTGCTATGAATGCAGCGCGCTCCGGCGATCTCTTCGAGTTCAAAGTCCATTCGATTATCCCTGCGCAATACCACCAGTTGGCGCGAAGGTACACCCCAACTATGCGCCTAACGCGACTCCCGCGGGGTCCGGGCATGACCCACACAGTTATTCGGGGCCCGTTCCGTCGCCCATGGGGCAGTGCACCGCGCGCGCTTTGACGGCGACCAGCTGCGCCTTTCGAAGCTCGACAGCGACAGCTGTGTGCTCTCCTTGCTCAAGAACGAGGGCCGTCAGCGCGCGCCCATAGCAGCAGCCCGTGTCCAAGCCTGTCGCAAACGCTTCAAGCTGCAGTGCGCGACGGGCATCGTGACCAAATATGATGTGTTCGGGGCCAGACCAAACGGACGCCCAAGGCCGTCCGTCGAGCGTTCGGGTGGGCCGGTCGTGCTCATCCACGCTGCGAATATGCAGCAAATTGACAGCTTCTTGCTGCTCCAGCGGATGACGTGGGTCGATCCCCGCATGCACGACGATCACTCCATGGTCCGAAAATCTTCGCCAGAAAGGGAGGGCCTCGAGCCACTCAAAGTCTTCGTGGCTCATCTGGTTGACCGCGAACCGATGGCGATCTGAGAGGCGAATTTTTCGATCGGCAACGCCGCGTCCGTGCACCTGGCACGCGCGCCACCACTGCAAGACCTTCTCGTCGTGATTGCCCCGTACGCCAATGGCACCAGCGCCTTTTGCTCGGCGGACGGCGCCGCCTGAGTCCGGACCACGAGCGACCAAATCACCGACGACAACCAGCGTATCAACGCCCTGTTGATACTTCAAAACGTCGAGAAGATCGCCAAGCTCGTCGGCACAGCCGTGAACATCACCAATAAAAATAGTACGCGCCATTTGGACCGAAAAATCAGTGCGAATTCTACAGGGGATGCGATGAGATTGCAGCAGATTTTGGCCTTCAACCCCGGTTTGAGATATGCCGTGCGTTGTTATGACAACGAGTGTTGATGTTCTTGTGGACAAAGTCATCCAGGGCGACGTGCGTTCGCTCGCGAGACTGCTCAGAAGTATTGACGATCGCGCGGGATCTTACCGGCCAGCGTTGTCGGCTCTCTTTCGCCACACCGGAAAAGCCCGAATCCTGGGCATCACCGGCAACCCAGGCGCGGGCAAGAGCACACTCACCGATCACCTCATCGGGTTCTATCGTCGAGGGGGGCAAAAAGTTGGCGTCATCGCGGTGGATCCTACGTCGCCATTTTCGGGTGGAGCCATTCTGGGCGATCGGATTCGCATGCAGCGTCACGCGCTGGATGAAGGCGTGTTTATTCGCTCGCTCGCGACCCGAGGGCACCTTGGAGGGATCTCTCGCTCGACGGCCGACAGTGTGCACGCCCTTGATGCATGGGGCGCCGATATCATTTTGGTTGAGACCGTGGGCGTGGGCCAAGACGAGCTCGACATTGCGAAGCTCGCGCAGACCACCATCGTCGTGATGGCGCCGGGGATGGGCGACGAAATACAAGCGATTAAAGCGGGAATTCTCGAAGTCGCAGATGTCTTCGTCGTCAACAAAGCGGACCGCGACGGAGCAGACTCAACAGTGCGCGATCTCGAGGGGATGATCGGGATGGGTCACGAACTTTATCACAGCGGTGTGCGCTCGGGCCCGCACCACGGCCCACAGCGAATCGACATGGAAGCCCTGGCTGAAGCCGCGGGTGAAGAGTGGCTCACACCCATTGTAAAAACTGTCGCTTCGAAGGGTGAGGGGATCAAAGAGCTCGCTGCTGCGGTTGAAAAACACCGGCTCTTTTTGTTTGGATCCGCGCGGGGCGAGGCGCGACGTCGAGAGCGTTTGCAAGCAGAGCTCTATGGCCTGCTGCGCTCGACGCTGACCGAAAGTGCGATTGAGGTCCTGCAGATTCCACTGCAAATCGCGGTTGAGAAGATCTTCGCGCGAGAGTCCGACCCATACTCGCTCATTGATGCGCTGGTTGAAAAATTTCGCTCTTCGCGCTCGCCGGCGAGCTAACTCTGCCGCGGAAAAGCCAAGACATCACCAATGTCACGGCAATTGAGAACCATCGCAACGAGCCGATCAAGGCCCAACGCGGTGCCGACCGTCGGTGGCAGCCCTTCTTCAAGCGCATTGAGAAACTGACCGTCGATCGGATAGTCACCCAGACCCGAGGCAGCACGCGCTCGGCGGTCACGTTCAAGCCGCTCAGTCTGCTCGCGCGGGTCCGTAAGCTCGACGAAGCCGTTGGAGAGCTCAATCCCTTGGTAGTAGAGCTCTGCACGCAAGCAGGTCGAGGGATCTGTGGCACAGAGCTGCGATAGCGAAGCGTGTGGCGCCGCGAAATGAGTGAGAAATTGCGGACGATTCACGCCCAATTGCGGCTCAATTTTTTCGCTGAGCAGACGAAAATACTCGGGCTCGTTGGCGGTCGCGAGTGAGATCGGGTCGTCGATGTCCGGCGCCCAACGTGAAAATGCATCGCGAACGCTCAGGGACTCAAACGCCTCAACGCCAAACTGCGCTTCAGCCAGCTGCTCACCAAAGGCCGCACGAACCACTGCTTCGGTGTCCCCAAGAAGCTCGTCCCACTCACCCCACGCGCGATACCACTCGAGCATTGAGAACTCGAGTTGATGGCGCGTGCCCGCTTCTCCCGTGCGAAAACATCGGGCAATTTGAAAGCACCGGGGTATCCCGCCCACGAGAATTCGCTTCATGTGGTACTCGGGCGAGGTGTTCAGATACCCATGATGGGTCTGATCGTCGGCGGTTGCGCGCAGCGCGCTTAGGTGAAGATCAAGACCCGGAGAGGTCACTAAGCAAGGCGTCTCGACCTCCAAAAAATCAAGTCGCTCAAAGTGCGCTCGAATCCGCGAGATCACCTGCTGCCGAAGGCGAAGCCGGTTGGCCAATTCGCGAGTGGCAAACTTGTGCGTCTCAGCTCCGGGCGAGAACGCTAGCTCGCTGCCTCGGTTCAATACTTTGACGTCCACTGCGAACCCGTCGGCGTTGACCGATAGGCGAACCAACGCACCGACCGCGACAGCTTGACGTTGGACCCATTCTAGCACTGACTCAGCGATAGGATATGTCTCTCGATTCCAAGCGTCACCGACGACGAATGTGTGCGAATTGACAGCCCAAACCCTACCATGAACGTCTCGAGTCATCGCCTTGTTCTACGCGTAACTCGTGAGATAATTCGGCTACTTCTTCGCGACACGCTCTGCGTATTCACCCGTGCGAGTATCCACGCGAACGATGTCGCCTTGGTTCACAAAGATCGGTACGCCAACCTTCACGCCAGTGGTCAAAGTCGCGGGCTTCAGCACGTTGTTGGCTGTGTCGCCTTTGAATCCAGGCTCAGTCTCCACGACCTCCATCTCAACGAATGTCGGAAGCTCAACGCCCACGGCACGGCCTTTGTAGAACAGCACCTTGACCGTTGCGTTATCCAGCAAAAATCCACGCTGATCACCAAGAGCGTCAAGCGAGATAGCCACTTGATCGAAGGACACATTGTCCATAAACATCAAGCTCTCGCCGTCGGGATACGAGTATTGCATATCGCGTTCTTCGGTGTCTGCGGTTTGAAGCCGCTCACCAGATTTCCACGTACGGCTCACCACGTTGCCGTTGAGCATGTGCTTCATGCGCACTTCGGTGCTCGGCGTGCCTTTGCCTGGTTTGCGAAAGTCGACGCCCACAACGAGGTATGGTTCTCCGTCGACTTCGATTTTGTTGCCTTTGCGGAGCGAGTTAATATCGATAATTCCGGCCATGTTTTGCCTCGGAGTGCGCGAATAGCATTGCCCCGCGAGAACGTCCAGTGTGTAAGCACTCATGGCTTACACAGTTTGAGAATGGCTTGCGCTTCGTACAGAACAACGATATCCGCATAGGCAATCCCACTATGGCATCTCGGGACGACGACGATTTTCGCGAGATTAAGCGAGAGATCATCGAATCACGCGGTTTGGTGATCAAAACCCACAACGCGACCAACGCACTCGCGGCGGACGTGAAAGCAGTCGCGCGCCGTCAAGCTGCGTATGAGCGTAGGCTGACGGTCAACAGCGCGGTTGCCTACGTCATCTTCACAACCCTGACGTTTGGTGGCCTTAAACTCTGGCTTGATGCCTCGGTGCGTGAACGGACCCAAGAGAATCGCAACCTTCAACAGCAGCTCGATCGCGTCCGTCAAGAAAACGCGAGCTTGCAACGAGATCGAGACCAGAGGGGGCAACTCGAGACGCGCACTCTGGCCTTTTATGACCTCATCCGTGAAGGCAAGCGTCAGGAGGCGGTGGAGGCCTGGGCGTCGTTGCGGCGAGAGCATATTCCGCCTGCAGAATCAGCGTTCTTTCAGGATGTGGTCGATCGCTTTCGAACCGATCTCTCGATGCTTGCGTACGAGCGCGGACTTGAGCACGCGAGGCTCGCCCGTTATGTGCAAGCGTATGAGTCCTTCGACGAGAGTATTCGGCTTCGAGAAGACGCATCGCATATCCCTCGCGTACGATTGGCGCAGGGAGACGCGCTTCGGCACCTGGGCCGGCACCGTGAGGCTGTCGTTGTGCTGCAGTCCGTGGCGGACGGTGCCGATAGCGACTCTGCCGACGACGCGCTGTACCTGATCGCCAGGTGCCAAGTAGATCTGAATCAGTACCCCGATGCGCGCACAACACTGCGCGCTTTGATCCGGCGTTTTCCGTACGGAACCATCGCGCAAGAAGCCCGCATGACGCTGCTTAACTTGTCGCTACCCGACGGAATCCGCCGCCCACGCTAAGATTGCACCAATGATTGCTTGACCCGAACCGGGGGTGGCTTGAGACACTATTGATTCATGTCACGTCCTCCTAGAATTGCTTTTGTTGGCTCCGGCGGCGCTGCTCGCGGGATTGCCCATCTTGGTGTTGTGAAAGCCCTCGAAGAGCTCAACCTTCGGCCTTCGATTTTTGTCGGCGCGAGCGCGGGGGCACTGGTGAGCTCGATGTATGGGCAGGGCGTTCCGCTTGATGTACTCATTGACGCGTATCGCGCGCCGTGGCAACGAAAGACCCGGGGGCCGTACCTTCATGAGGATGTTTTTTTCGGACTGCCTTCTCTTGAGCAGCTGAAATCTCCTGGATATTTGCTCTCAGGAGTCTTCTCGATCGACAAGCTTGAGCGCCACCTTCGCAACCGTCTGCCAACCAATGACTTTCGGCAGACCCAATCGACGATCCTTGTGACTGCGTGTGACGTCGACGGGCGAGGGCGCGAGGTGTTTGGAAAGGGTCATCGAGAGGACGTCCCGATCAGCCAAGCGGTGGCGGCGAGCTGCTGTGTTCCGGGGCTCTTTAGGCCGTATAAAATCGGCGATCGATATTTTTTGGACGGCGAGGTCGTCCGGACACTATCGCTCGATCTGGCAGTCGAAGCGGGTGCCGATGTGGTCGTTGTGTCCAACATTTATCGACCCTTGGTCCCCAAGACAGACCGACCCTCTATCGCGCATCGCGGCGTCGGCAAGGTCCTTACCCAAGCTCTCTCAATTATCCTGAGCGAGAAAGAGCGACGGGGACTTGAGCTTTACAATCGACTGCATCCAAACGTCGTGTTTTTAGATGTGTCGCCCGACATCGGCCACTTGGGATTTTTAAACCGATTCGCATCGCGACAGTTGCTGTTGCGAGGATATCGTCAAGCCATGACGGAGCTCCTCGCAGCCAAGAGCCGAGGGGTATTTGCTGCGCGCGAAGACTCGCTCAGCCAAAAGCTTCACTAGCTTACTCTCGCGGGCAAGCTACCGTCGAAGCGGTCCCAGAGAAGAGACTCCGACAACCTTTGGCGCCGAGCTCGTCCAACGAACGACTAAGACGGTGAACAGCTGCAAGCTATACGGCGGCATTGTCGGAGAGAGGGATGCGTAGTTCAGGTTGACGATCCAATCTCCTTGCTGAAGCCAAGGCATGGCGGCCGCACTCTGTCTGCGAAATTCCTGAAAAGAACGAACACTAATCAGCGGATCGTTGCGCTCAATGGCCGATCGCAGCCCGTCGACCATTGCTGAGTTTGTTGCCACCGTCCGATGGTGCTCCACGATGTCTTCTGGGGACCTCGAAGGCTGACCGCTGTCGGTGGCGACGGGTCGGCCCGCAAACATCGCAGCGATCACGTTGACATCCGCAGTGACAGTCGCGCGAAGATAACCTTCGGCCAAAAGACGAACCTGCTCGCGATGCGACCCCAAAGCGACGCGCGAGCTCGTTTGTGTGCTCCCCCGCTCGGCTGAGAAAGTCGCCGGAGATGCCGCTTCGAGTTCGCCTGCGGTTGCGACAAACAGGCCGCGGGACGTCGCACTTTCTGTCGCACACCCGACCCCGACGAACACGATGGATCCCAGCGCAACACCGCGCAACACTTGCATCAATAGCCCGGAGCTCTGGATTACCATTCTTGTACTACCAGCTCAGTTCGTCGATCCGCAGCGACAATCGCACCATTGGGTGAGCGCCAAGATTGCCATTGCGCGGGGAGTTGATCGTCCGCACAAATCCAAATGTATCGCAGTCGATCGGCTTGGACACTCTTCGCAGCGAGCGGATGAGCGAGAAGTTTCGCGCGGTCTTCGTTGCGCTGAAGACCCACGCGCCGGATGGCTCGCACGGGGCAACCAAGGGCTCCCACGGCGACTGAGTCCGCGTGCTGCAAGGCGAGAACCACGGGCTGATTTTCACGTGGATGGCACAGTCGCGCCCACTCTGAGAGCGCGTGTTTCATCGCGGCGGCGAGAATTTGCAACGAGATCTGGCTCGCATGCAAATGGGTCTGCGTGTGAATGAAGTTTAGCGCAATCCCAAAGAGTCCCCGAGCCTCACTGGTCCCACCGAGCTCGTGCCTCAGAAAGTCGGGAACCAACTGCAATAGCTCCTCGGAATGCGTCGCGACAGCCGCAGCAACCGCGCAAGACCAGCTCCCGAAACGAAGTGGAATATTGTCGCACTCTGGCTCGCGAGGTTGGTGTTGGTGCGACAGCAGCAAGACGTTCTCCGCGCGCAGATCGGCGAGCATCGTGGCCGTGGTCCCATCTGGAGCGCCACTGCTACTTCTCTGGCGCAGCAGGGGCTCTCCACGCTGATGAAACACTGAAAACCAGCGGCTCGAAGGAGGCTGCGTTCCATCCACTTGCTCAGCGTCGACGGCAAGCGCGGCAGGGAGCGCCTCTGGCTGGTTTGACACAAACGCGACGATGCGATCCATCAAAGGTTTGGGCTCTTCTCAGACGCCTGTGCCTCATATTTTGCAACCAAAACGCGAGTTGCAGCGCGTTGTCGCGACTCAACCCACGTCCCAATGAGACGAAGCGCGATCGAGACGCCCATCGCGATTGCAGCGGTCACAACCCATCGGGTGCTTTGGTCCATAGACAACTTTCTTACGCAGGATTTTTAGCGGAATTCCCGTGGCTGTCATTACAATTCATTCTTGACAGCCCACGACCATCCAATTATACGGCGTCGTTTCTTGGACGATGACTTTTCCGAAAGTACATTTACGCGACATTCCTGAGAGCGGTGCTGAATACAGCTTCGTGGTTGATTCCGCGTGGCTGTCGACAGCACTCCAGGGGACTGATTACGCCGCGGCGACGGACCCGTCAGGCGAAATGGGGATCCAGTTGCAACTGAGTGGTGACGACGTGATTCTTCGTGGCAAAGGGAGCGTCTCAGTGAAAGCTGAGTGTGTTCGTTGCCTCGAACCCGTGGAGCTCAGCGTTGAGTGCGATTTCTCGCTCTTGCTCGAGCCCGCAGCGTCGGTGAAACGTCCGACGGGCAAGCTCAACACCGACGACGAGTATGAGCTTACGGATGAAGAGCTGGTCAAAGACGTGTACCAAGATGACACCGTCGAAGTAGGAACGTGGGTGCGAGAGCAAATTTTGATTGAGTTGCCGCCGCATCCAGCGCATGACTCTTGCTCGCCTCCGTCCATCGTAAAGACCGAGAAGACCGAGACCAAAGCTAAAGACCCGCGACTTGCCGGGCTCGAAAAGTTCAAAATTAAGGAGTAGTTAGTTTAAGCCATGGCTGTACCAAAGAGACGAACCCCCCGATCCAAGCGTGATTCACGTCGCGCAAACCACGACAAAGTTAGCGCACCCACGCTGAGCCGCTGCTCAAACTGCGGTGAAACCATGCGACCGCACCGCGTGTGCCCCGCATGCGGTCACTACGCCGGTATCGCCGTCGTCGCTAAGAAGGCTCCAGAGCCAGAGACCACTCCGAGCACCTGAGCGAGACGAACGTGGCGATAAAGGTCGCGTTTGTTTTTCCGGGCCAGGGATCGCAAGAAGTGGGCATGGGGAGAAGTCTTATGGAGGCTTCACCCGCCGCTCTCGCTGTGTTTTCACAAGCAGATGCAGCGTTGCATACCGAGTTATCGCTCGCAGATAAGCCCCTGAGCGCGCTCTGTTTTGCGGGTCCACTCGAAACGCTAACGCTGACCGAGAACACACAACCGGCAATCCTCGCGACAAGCTTTGCGGCGTTCTCTGCACTTCAAGAACGACTTGCGGGCAAGCTGTCCGCCACTGTAATGGCTGGGCATTCGCTTGGTGAATACAGCGCGTTGGTAGCAGCGGGCGCGATGGATTTTGCGAGCACTCTCCGGTTAGTACGGCTCCGGGGCCGTGCGATGCAAGACGCAGTGAATCCCGGCGTGGGTGCGATGGCCGCGGTCATGGGTCTAGAAGCCTCGGTGATTGAGCGCTGTTGTCGACAAGCCGAGTCCGAGACCGAAGGCCTCATCGTTTCACCTGCAAATTTTAATGCGCCAGGCCAAGTTGTGATCGCAGGCCACGCCGCCGGTGTCGCGCGGGCATCGGAGCTCTGCGGGGCAGAACGCGGACGCGTGATTGCGCTAAAGGTCAGCGCGCCGTTTCATTGCGCGATGATGGCGCCTGCGGCTGATCGGCTGCAAAGGGCTCTGACGGACATGCAGATTAAGACGGGATCTGTACCAGTTATTGCAAACGTGGACGGGACAAGTGCCCACTCTGAATCGACAACGAGAGAACTGCTGGTCGCGCAGGTTGCTGGCGCCGTCCGTTGGGAGCAATGCGTAAAGACCATGGTGGAACAAGGGGTCACGACCTTTGTCGAGCTTGGACCTGGTCGAGTTCTCTCTGGGTTGTTGAAACGAATTCACAAATCCGCCCAACTGTTCAATGTCAGCGATGCAGAGACGCTCGAGGCGACCGCAAAGGCGCTTTCGGCGCTTGCATAAGTCGCGGCAATCGCGAAATCCCCTACGCACATGCAACGTAAAACGGGCTCTTTTCAACGGCCTCAATAGTTTGTATCACCGCGTGCAGGATAGGTTTGCGTTGACCAAAGAGCTGTTCGATTTAAGTGGAAAGACCGCCCTCATCACTGGAGGATCTCGTGGGATTGGCCGAGCGTGTTGCGTCATGCTCGCGCAGAAAGGCGCATACGTCGCGATCAATTTCGTCAGCAATTCGGCAGCCGCTGAAGAGACACTCCGACTTGTTCGAGAGGTCGGTGGCGACGGTGAGCTGCTGCAGTTTGATGCATCCTCAAGCGAGGCCGTGACGAAAGCCGTCGACGATCTCGCAACTCGAAAGAGCTTGCACATCGCGGTGGCAAACGCCGGGATTACACGCGACGGGTTGCTTCTCCGGATGAAGGACGAAGACCTTGGCGATGTCTTGCGAGTGAATTTAGAAGGTCCGGCGTATTTGGCGCGAGCTGCGGTTCGAGTCATGATGCGCCAGCGCTGGGGTCGGCTGATTTTTATGGGCTCAATCGTTGGGGAGATGGGCAACGCCGGCCAGAGCGCCTACGCGGCTGCAAAAGGCGGTCTTTCGGGGCTCGCAAAGTCGATCGCACGCGAATACGGCTCGCGAAATGTCACGGCGAACGTTGTTTCGCCAGGGTTTATCGAGACAGAAATGACTGCTGGGCTACCAGATGAAGCGAAGCAGTCGTTTTTGAAGGCCACACCAGCAGGCCGGCTTGGTCAGGCCAACGAGGTTGCAGCAGCGGTGTTGTATCTTGCGTCGCAGGAAGCCGCGTTTGTCACCGGAACCACGCTTCGGGTAAATGGAGGTCTTTACCTTTGATCAAACCGGAGTATACGCCCCAGAGGTGATTTCAGTGTTATAGAGCACTGAATCATCAGTTAATTATCACAACCTAAGTCAGTTGATCGTAGTCAAGAGAATGGAGATCGTAAGCAAAATGGATATCGCGCAGAGGGTTAAAGAGGTCATTGCGAAGAGTCTTGCAGTGGACATCGCCGACGTGAAACCCGAGTCGTCGTTTATCAAAGACCTCGGAGCGGACTCGCTCGCGATCGTCGAGTTGGTTCTGGCGTTTGAAGAGTCGTTTGAGATGGATATTCCCGACGAGCACACCGAAAAAATTCGGACCGTGCAGGACGCGGTGGATTACATTCAAGCTCACTCTGCACAACGCTAATTCTCGTTCAGGAGCCTCGCGCTCCGAGCGGGTTGATTGGCACTCATTGCTGTCCCGCATCGTCATCAATTTGAGTAAGGACTTCACATGCGTCGAGTAGTTGTTACTGGCCTCGGTTTGATCACTCCCGTCGGTACGGGTGTCGATGAGTGTTGGAAAAACTTGATGGAAGGGCAGTCGGGGGTTGGACCGATTACGCTCTTTGATCCAGCTCGATTCGACAGCAAATTTGCTGGTGAAGTGAAGGGATTCGATCCCAAGCTTTACATGGAAGCCAAGAAGGTCAAAGAGATGGGTCGCTTCGCCCAACTCGCTGTTGGCGCCGGAGTATTGGCCTGGGCCGACGCAGACCTTGGAACGCTTGATGAGCAGGCACGCAACCGTGTGGGTTGCATCATCGGAGTAGGTTTAGGAGGCATCGATTTTATCGAGACCAACTCGAAGGCGCTGTTCGAGAAAGGTCCCGGGCGCGTGTCGCCGTACTTCATTCCGGGCACGATCGCGAACATGGCGGCAGGGCAACTTGCGATTCGACTTGGACTGCGTGGACCGAACTATTGCACAACGAGCGCGTGCTCATCCGGTGCGCACGCTATCGGTGAATCAATGCATAGCATCCGGCGTGGTGCCGCAGATGTCATCCTCGCAGGGGGCTCTGAAGCGGCGGTCACAATGCTTGGAATCGCCGGTTTTAATGCCATGAAAGCACTCTCGACCCGCAACGACGATCCAAAGGGCGCGAGCCGTCCGTGGGACAAGACCCGCGATGGATTTGTTATGGGCGAGGGCGCTGGTGTGTTGGTTCTCGAAGAGTACGAACGCGCAAAAGCCCGCGGCGCGCGGATCTACTGCGAGCTCGTGGGCTACGGTGCAAGCGACGATGGCTTTCACATTACCAACCCACCTCCTGAGAGCGAAGGCGCGCAACGCGCGATGGCAGCGGCTTTTGCGGATGCTCAAATCAGTGTTGATTCAGTGGGATATTTGAACGCACATGCGACGAGCACTCCAGCTGGAGACGTTCAAGAAGCGAAGGGTATTCGACGCGTTTTTGGCACAAGTGCAGAAAAGCTCATGGTCAGCTCGACCAAGTCCATGATGGGCCATTTGTTGGGTGCGGCGGGAAGCGTTGAGGCCGCAGTGGTCGCGCTCGCGGTGCATCGCGGAGAGGTTCCGCCGACGATCAACTTGCAGAATCCCGACGAAGGGTGCGACCTAGATTTTGTCCCCAATGTTGGACGATCCACCTCGTTGCAATACGCCATGAGCAATGCGTTTGGTTTTGGCGGCGTCAATACTTCTCTCATCGTGAAGAAAGTCTGAAGAACCGATGGCACGCTGGGCGATCGCAAATGATCACGCTGGGCACTCACTGAGGGCAATCGTGATGGAGACTTTAACATCGCTCGGACACGACGTTCTCGATCTCGGAACCGACAATCTCAAGAGCGTGGACTACGCCGACTTTGCTCACGCCCTCGCAGCAAAAGTCGCCAGTGGCGAGGTTGCCTTCGGCGTGCTGATTTGCGGCAGCGGAATTGGCGTCAGCATCGCCGCCAACCGTCACGCCAAGGTGCGAGCAGCGCTGTGCAGCGAGCCTGTCTCAGCGTCGCTAGCGCGGCTTCACAACGACGCGAACGTGTTGTGCATAGGAGCTCGAATTGTTGGATCATCCGTCGCCGAGGCCATCGTTCGGGCGTTTGCCCAGACGACTTTCGAGGGCGGACGACATCAAAAGCGCGTCGAGAAAATCGAACTGCCTGCAGACCCACTGAGAGTGGTCTAATTCTCGCGCTGGCGGATCAACGATTGAAAAGCTACGCGACCTCGATAGGGCCGTCGTAGTCCTTGAGCTCGCGCTTCAATATTTTGCCTGTTGGATTTGAAGGTAGGCTGTCAACAAAGACCCACTCGCGAGGGACCTTCGGCCCAGACAGCTGTGAGCGGACCCATGCTTTTAGCTCAGGGCCTTCGCAGCGGGCGCCCTCGCGTCGGACGACAAACGCGCGGAGTCGCTCACCCCACTCATGGTCCTCAACGCCAATCACCGCCGCCTGTGCGACATCCTGATGCGACGCAATCGCCTCCTCGACTTCGACGGGATAAATATTCACTCCACCAGAGATCACCATGTCTCGCTTGCGACCACAGATGTGAAAGCGCCCAGAATCGTCTTGTTGGGCGAGGTCTCCGACGGAGAAAAAGCCATCTTTTAAGCTCGCCCGTGTTGACTCGTCGTCATCGTGATAGCCCGCGACAAGCATGGTGTTGCGTGCGTAGAGCTCGCCAACTTGGCCCCGAGCGACCTCAGCTCCGTCGCCGTCGAGTAGACGAATGTCGGTCCCTGGAACTGGGTGACCGATGGTTCCGGGCGCGGCTTTGAGCTCTTGCGGGGTCGCGACGCACACGAGGCCCGTCTCGGTCGCGCCGTAAAAATTGTACAGCACTGGCCCCAGCCGACTGAGAGTTTGCACGGCAAGGGGTCCCGGCAGCTGCGCCCCTCCACAAAACATTGCGCGAAGAGAGCGGGTATCACTCCGATAAAAAGCCTCGTCTGGAAGGGCCATCAACCGATGGA
>JANNCG010001128.1:0-6339 GCA_031386385.1 Myxococcales bacterium | reverse complement strand
CCCATCGTGTACACGCCCACCGTCGGCGAAGCGTGTCAGAAATTTAGCCAGATCTATCGAAGCGCAAGAGGGCTCTGGATCACTCCCGATGACGTCGGCGATATCGCAGGGGTGCTGCGAAACTCAGCATCCCTGGACATTCGCTTGATTGTGGCGACGGACAACGAGCGCATTTTGGGCCTGGGTGACCAGGGCGTCGGAGGCATGGGGATCCCCATCGGCAAGCTCGCGCTCTACGTCGCCGGCGCAGGAATCCACCCCTCGCACTGCCTTCCCATCAGCTTGGATGTGGGCACGGACAATCCCGCTCTTCTCGCTGATCCGTTGTATCTGGGCTATCCCCAAAAGCGCCTCCGTGGTCCGGCATATGACGAGTTTATTGAGGCATTTGTGCGCGGAGTACGCGAGGTCTATCCACGCGCGGTGTTGCAGTGGGAGGACTTTCACACCGACCGGGCGTTTACGTTGCAAGAGCGCTACGTGAAGCGCTTGCCGTCCTTTAACGATGACATCCAAGGCACCGCGAGTGTCGTCCTCGGCGGAATTTTAGCCGGACTTCGAATCACCAACCAGCGCATGGCCGATCAGCGCATCGTGTTTATCGGCGCGGGCTCAGCCTGTACGGGCATCGCGCGGTTGTGCGCCCTCGCGATGCGCGAGGACGGAGCGGATGAGGCGACGGTCAAGCGTGCGTTGTTTGCGGTGGACAGCCAAGGCTTGCTTCATGACGGCCGAGCGATCAACGAGCCACACAAGAAAGAGCTTGCTGTTTCGCAAGCGGTTTTGCACGAGCGCGGTCTCAATCCCCACGCCCCCATCACTGCGCTTGAGTTGATTCGTGCGGTCAAGCCCACGATTCTTGTAGGCGCAACAGCAAACGCGGGGACGTTTACCCAAGAGATCCTTGAGTGCATGACCGCTGGGGTAGAGCGGCCGATTGTGATGCCTCTCAGCAACCCAACAAGCAAGAGCGAGTGCATCGCGGCAGACGCCATCAAGTGGACCAACGGTCGCGCGATCGTGGCGACCGGGAGCCCCTTCGATGACGTTGAGTATCAGGGCAAACGGCACGTGATTGGGCAGTCAAACAACGTGTTTGTGTTTCCGGGGATTGGGCTCGGAGTGTCGATCGCAGAGGTTGAAGAGATCACCAAAGAGATGTTCTATGTGGCCTCCACCACGCTGGCGCGATCGGTCAGCGAGCAACGACTCGCGTTGGGCGCGATCTATCCCCACCAGAGCGAGCTGCGCGCGGTGAGCTTCGAGATCGCCTGCGCGATCATGCGCTATGCGAGCAAGCACAACCTCGGACGACGAGTCGCCGATCAGGACGTCGAGGCCATTGTGAAGGCTGCGATGTGGGAGCCAGATTACTCCCCAGCGCCGCAGCGCTGAATTTCGAGCATCCTTCAGAATGCACCGTGCTTCGACGTCACTCTGATGGGTTTTGATCCATCGCGAGGGCGCTGTTGCCGTCTCGCATCGCCAAACGATTGCACATTTTCAGCGAGTTGGGTCGCGGCCACCGAATTGCAGAGACTGGGCCAACATGACCTTCTCCGAGCCGTCGCGGCGACCCGCCTTGTTTCATCGAGCAACCTCGCTCGCAACGGTTCGCAAAGCCGTGGTTGGGTTAGAACGGTTTCTGGCGGTTGGCGCACTCGCGGGAGCGGCGATGCTTTTTGGCTCTCCCGACGTCTCGGCATTCGGGATGCAACTGTCATTGCTGGGCACCGAGCTCGCCGAGCAGCACCGCAGGCCTCATGGTCCACAGTCTGCGCTGCAAATGGCTAAGGCTTCGTCGTGACCGATCCCTCCCTCGCGGAGACCTCCGAGCCGGGCTTCTGGTCGATCGTGCTCAAGACTGCCATCGTCCACACGGCGACCTATTTCGTGATGGGTCTGTTTGCTCTTTATGCCTTCAGCTACGCCGCCGCGTTTTCGCATGGTCCCGAGTCGGTGTACATGCGCCCAGTCACCGACCCTTGGGTTGCCGCCGGCCCCCTCATCCAGCCGATCCGCGGGCTCTTGTTTGGGCTGGTCTTCTACCTGCTGCGAAAGTCCCTGCTTGCACCGCCGCGGGGCTGGCTGGTTTGCTGGGTGACGCTCGCAGTCCTGGGAATCATCAATCCGTTCGGCGCGGTCGCTGGCTCAATCGAGGGCGCGATCTACTTGAAAACACCACTTCGCTCGCAACTTGGACTCGGGATGATTGAGGTCTACGGGCAGTCGCTGCTGCTGGCATCGGGCGCTTTCTTCTGGGTCCGCAAGCCAAGCAACAGGTGGTTCACCTGGGGATTTTCGATCGTTGCGGGTCTCGCCATTGCGGCTTCGGTGGCGGGCCTCTTGCTCTCACCGCTCGCCCGGTCCGGCCGCTGAATGATCTCTCAAAACGAGGTCTCTGTGGTGAGCAGCGCTTAGCTGAGGCAAACCCCCAGACGCAGCAAATTGCTGGCAATCCTCAGCAGATTATTTCATCCTACGCGCGATGGCGAGCAAAACACGCAAACGAACCGCCCCAACACCCAAGCGCAAAGCGACCGTGGCGACGCCCAAAGTCAAAGCCAGCGCGACGTCAAAAAGCGCAAGTTCGACGCGTCGCAAGGACAAACCCAAAGCCCCGCCGTTGAAGGCAGCGAGCGCTCAGGCGTTGGCTCCGTTGGTGGCCGTGGCAGAAAATCCACGAGCCGTCGGAGCCGCGCCTCATCGCAAAGCATCACGCTTGAGTGACGCCGATCGCGCGTTGCTGCAATCGGTGATCGAGCGCGCGGCGTTGGTGCACGAAACGGTAGAATCAACGTGGACCGAGTTTGGACGCTGGGTGTTTGTGCAAGTGTTTGGCGAGGATTCAACCTCAGCCATTGACCACCGCGGGGACAACCCGGTGTACGAAGAGCTGCTGAGACTCGCCGATGGACCGAAGGTTCGCATCCGCGCCGAGGATCTCGAGCGGGCGACGCTGTGCGCGGCCTACGACAAACGGCTCAACAACGACAGCTGGCGCGCGCTCAATTATGGGCGCAAGTGGCGACTACTGCGGTTAGACAACGAAAAGCTTTTGCGCAAAGGTGCACAATACGTCCTCGCGTCCAATCTCGATACGCGAGGTGTCGAGAGCTATGTGCGCAATGTCTTGGCAGAGCGCGAGACGGGACTCGACACGCGGGTCAACTTTCGCGCCCTCACGGGGCAACTGCGGCGGGTCACGCAGCGGGTAACAACCGACGCCTTTTTAAAGCAGCTGGCCTCTGCGGCCAAGCAGCTTGACGATGAGCAACGCGAGCGTGTGGTGGCGCAGATCGAAGCCGCGCGCGACGCGCTGGACGTGCTGCACAAGAAGCTTCGCGCTGCGAAGTAAGGGCGCTGGTCGGGGGGCGCCAAACCGGGGGATCAAAAAATGAAACCGCATGAAACATGCAGCGGATCGCTTAACGCGCGTTAAGCGGAATTTATTGAAAATTCGCTGAGAAGATTTTTTGATCCCCAGCCATCGCCCATTTGGCGCGTGTTCGGCAGCGTCACTCAGTGCCTGCGCCGCGCCAGCAAGAAGGACCGTGGCGTGCGATATTCTGTGGTGCGCTCGGTTAAGACCTCCGTTGAGAAGCCTTGCGCTTCGCACAGCCGTACCCACGTCGAGAGCGAGCTTGAACAGCGCAAATGGGTGGGTCTGGGGTGGCCTCGCGGTTGTGTCGATCCGAGCCGTCACGTCGGAGGCGAGATAAAACGCTCGATGTGCATCTCGCCCCGACGACCAAAGTACGTGATGTGTCCACCGGCGATCCAAACGACGTAGCCGACACAACCGGCGGTCATGGAGCGCTCAACGAACTCTGGGTACTTGATGGTGCCGGCTTGCGACGCTCGAATGGCCTCAACGATGCCCTCGACTTCAAACTTGTCCCCGATCGACACCTTCGGCATTTTGCGTCCCACGATGTGAAAATCACCAGAGCCTAAATAGTACGTGCTCGATCCTGCTCGGTAGTCCACTCGGTAGCTTTCAACACCCTTGGCGGCGAGGGCTGAGAGAACCTCTCCAAAACTGACGGTGCCCGAGTACGACGCTGCGACTCCGTCTTCGATGGTTCGAACGATTTTGAAATCCATTGATTGCTCCGTTTTCGAGACTGATTCTGAGGCTTTCGCTAAAATTTGCACCTGGATTGAGCGTTTGGTGCGGTAGCGTTTGTCGATGCAGATTCACCGTTTTGTTGAGATCCTTCGGACTGTCGCCTTAGTCACCGCGGCCGTTGGACTGGCCCACTGCCGCAACAGCGCCGGAGTGCGATCCAATCAACCCCCAGAGCCCGAGTCGCCTCGGCCTCTGCCGCCGCGGGTAGGCGCCTGCCCAAGCAGCAATCCGAGCAACAACACACCCTGCACAGAGTTTGCAGCGGGTCTGAACTGCGAGTGGTACGGTGTGATTCAGTGCACGTGTCAGGCCGCCACCGCCACAACGCCCACGCAACAGTGGTCGTGTGTCACGCGGTCTGCGCCCGGGCCGCTTCCCCCACCAGAGCTACCTGGCTGACACCACAGAAAGCGAACACTCCATTGCTAGTTCTCCGAACCCCCGACAGCTGCTTTGACTCGCTCGACGGCTACGACTTCAAGCCCCATTATACAACGATCCGTCACGACGCTCAGACTGAGCTGCGCATTCACGCCATCGACGAGGGCGCCGGAGACCCGATACTTTTGATGCACGGCGAGCCGTCGTGGTCGTATTTGTACCGCCGTTTTGTCAGGCCGTTGGTCGCGCGAGGCAGCCGAGTCGTGGCCCCAGACCTTGTGGGATTTGGGCGCTCGGATAAGCCCGCGGAGGGCGATGACTACACGTACGAACGGCACGTGGCGTGGATGAGCGCTTGGCTTGTGGCCAAAGACCTTCGCGACATCACGCTGTTTTGCCAAGACTGGGGTGGGTTGATTGGACTGAGGTTAGTCGCGGCTTTTCCAGAGCGATTCGCGCGGGTGATCGTGGCCAACACCGGCCTCCCCACCGGCGCAAGCATTGGCCCTGGGTTTGATGCGTGGCTGCAGTTTAGTCAGACGGTCCCTGAGTTTCCTGTAGGAATGATCCTGCAAGGAGGGACCTCGCGGACGCTCACCGAGCAAGAACTCGCGGCTTACAATTCGCCGTTTCCGGAGGAGCGATACAAGGCAGGGGCGCGGCGGTTTCCGCTCTTGGTTCCGGTGACGCCAGAGCACGCTTCGGTGGCCGAAAACCTCGAAGCGTGGAAGGTCCTCTCGGCGTTTGATAAGCCATTTCTCACAGCGTTTAGCGACAAGGATCCCGTGACCAAAGGCGGAGCGCGGGTGTTTGTTGAGCGCGTCGCTGGCGCAAAGGGGCAGCCGCACGTGACCCTCCACGGGGGCGGGCACTTTCTGCAAGAAGACCACCCCGATGAGCTCGTGAAGCTGATTGCCGATTTTGTGACCGCTGCGAAGTAGTGCGCGATCCTAGCGACGAAGAATGTCTGGAAATCCTCTGACAACCGTGTCCGCTGGGACCGCGAAGCTCCCCACCGTGCGCCATCGCGTCGGGGGAGACTCTTCGTCTTCGTGTCGCTCGCGAAGGAGCACCGTATCGCCTGTCCGAACGAGTTGAAACCGGTCGCCTGTTCCAGCATTCCACACCAGCATATCGAGCAGGGCACCTTCTGCGGGGTTTGTGCTGTCGCAGTTGCCTGACGCCTCTGCAACGCGTGCGATAAACTATGGCGGGCACTAAAGTTCGCGGAGTTTTAGCGACGGACCTTGCGGCGCACTTTGCTCTTGGCTGCCGCAGGCACCTGCGTGAGCGCCGCTGCGATCTCCCCAAGTGTGTGCCGCAGAAATTGATGCGCTGGATCATCGTGGTTTCGAACGTGCCAATACAGCCCGAGCTCAAAGGTTGGCAGCTTCAGCGGTGGCTGAATGATCGCGAGCGGAAGTAGCCCGACAAACGCCTGCGCCAGACGGCTCCCAATCGTGAGAACCAAATCGGTCTTCGCCACCACATGCGGCGCCACCAAAAAATGTGGGACTGCAAGCGCCACGCGTCGGCTCAACCCCAGCGCCGCCAACTGCCTGTCCACCACACCTCCCGGGCGCGCGCCCGGAGCTACAAATGCGTGCGTGTGTTCTGCGAAGCGCTTGAGTGTTACCCCTTGCCGCACCATCGGATGTCCTTTGCGCACGATCGAGACAAAGTGATCGGTCAAGAGCTTTTGGTACTTCAACCCCTTTCGCTCTTCTCCCACCCGAGGCGCGATGCCAATGAGCGCATCCACGGACCCAGTGGCGAGCCGCTCAAACTGGTTGTCATCGGGAGACTCAAACCAAACATCGATCAAA
>JANNCG010001046.1:0-1893 GCA_031386385.1 Myxococcales bacterium | reverse complement strand
GTTGGTTGTGGCGCCCGCAGGACGCGTGCCCGAGCGCGTGCACATCGCTATCACTCTCACCCCCACCCTCAGCAACGGACCCCCCTTCACCGTCTCAATCCAAAGCACCAGCGCGGTGTCACGTTTTTGCGCACAGCTTGCAGAGCCCAACACACAAAGTCCAAGCGCCGCCACGGTCGAATACATACGCTTCATAAATTCATCGAACCGGTGGTCCCCATTGATTCATTGGATCGGGGATAGACCCTGGCTGCGCAAAGTAAATAGCAAGTGAGACGCCTACAATAGCCGCGGTACCAGCCACCACAATCGTCGGAGCGAGCCAGGGCCAAGGGCTATTACTTCTACGTTGTGTGAGCATTGCATCTACTCGATGCAATCCCGTCCGTCCAACGACAATGGTTCGCTGAAATGGTACGTATCCCTCAGCGCTGATTCGCACATCGTGCGAGCCGCTCGCGATTTCGCGCTCTTGCAGGCCAGGTCCAAGCACGTTGCCATCGACGGTGACCACAGCGTTGGGGATCGACGGCTCAATGCGCAGCCTCGGGGCGATGTCTACGAGCTCTAACGCAAACGATAGCTCTGTCCGTGTTTGTGCTGGCCAATCGACCTCGCGCCGCGCTCGACGATAACCATCACGCGACAACTCAAGGACGTGATGTCCCGGATCGACAACGAGCTCAGTCCCTACAAGCGTCGCGATTTGACCATCCACCATCAGCTGCGCGTCTGCCGGTGTTCGTGTGAGTTGCACGTGGACAAGCAAGCCACGAAGCGTTGTCAACTCTGTCTGCGCCGCCGCCACGCGATCCGCGGGAGTGCTGCCCGGAGCTGCCAAAAATCGCTCAATCTGCTGGATGGCGTCGTTGATGCGACCCAAGCCGCGATACGCATACGCTAAGTTAAATTGCACCACCGGGACCGGGTTGATTCGGTAGGATTCTTCAAACGCTAGCGCAGCGTCTGCAAATCGAGACTCTTCGAGCGCGTGGACCGCGCGATCAAACGAGATGCGCCCGATCGTTGCTGGATCTGTTGCGGGAGGCGTGGCAGGGGGTTGTGTTGTTGGTGGCGGTGGCGGGCGTCGTGGTGTTCGTTGAGCCCAACCCAAGGTCGGTGACCCAATGACAACTGTCGCCAAGCAGACCGAATGCAGAAACAATCGAAGTTGCACAGCGGCAGTCTAGCGGAGAATTTGCACCACCTGCGCGATTATCAGTACGAATTTAGGGGTACGCGGTAATCGGCGCAAATCGAGGCGTTGTTGCCCCCGTGTTGCTCGCCGTTGGAGGGCGCTCCGGTGGGGTTGTTGGAGGGGTTGTTGCCTGCGTTGGGTTATTGACTGCTCGCTCAGGTGCTTGGACCGTGCTCGAAGCTGTGGTGGCTTGGGTGTTTGTCGGGGTAACGGTCGGTGTCGCAGCAGCACCAGCAGCGCCGACCGCTGGGGACTGCTCGACCGTCGGGTTGCCTTGATGCCCGCGAAGAACCCGAGCTGCCGCAGCGCCGTTGTGTGTGCCGTGCGGCGGACTGACGAGTGCGGCTGTATTGGCGGTGCCGTTCGACTCGACCGTCGGTTGCGTTATGACAGCGTTGACCTGAGCGTCGGGTGTCTCGCCGTGAGCCACCGCTTCGCTTGAAATCGAGGCTGCTCCTGAGTCTTGCGAGCCCTGCAACGCGGCGTTTTGCGTGGTTGACTGCTGTGGCACTGTGTTTGAGTGCCGCATTGAGAAGCGAACAGCGCTGGCGATGGTCACAAGCACAAAAAGCGAAATACCGGCCAAAATTGCAGCTCGTTTGGGTTTTGCAGGGCTTGCACTTAGCCCGCTCTCAGTCCCGTCGCGTGTCGCGTGCCCCACGACCGATGATCCAAGGCTGTACGCGCTGGTATTT
>JANNCG010001027.1:0-1738 GCA_031386385.1 Myxococcales bacterium | reverse complement strand
ACCATCTCTGCACGGCCGTCATTGATCGCGTTGAACAAGTCCGCGTCGGGAACCAAACACACCCGTTGATCCCACGGTTTGTACTTCGGCGTGAAGTGCGTCGCCACGTCGTAGCCCGGCCGAAGTAGCTGCTTCACTCGTCCAATGAGAAACTCTTTCACCCCCGCGGGATCTTTGCGCGAGCGCGTAAACAACAACCGCTGCAACAAGATATTCTTCCACCGCGGAATGGCGTACGCCTGCTTAGGCGGCAGTACTTTTCTCAGCACATTCGCGACGGGATCCTTCTCGGGACGCGAGACAAAATATGTCGGCGAGCGCTGCAACATCGTGACGTGAGCTGCGGTCTTCGCCAACGTAGGGACCAACGTCACTGCGGTCGCACCCGAGCCAATCACAATCACGCGCTTGCCCTTGTAGTCCAACCCCTCGGGCCACGACTGCGGATGCACCACCGTGCCTTTGTACCGCTCGCGCCCGACAAACTCTGGCGTGTACCCGCTCTCGTAGCGATAGTACCCCATGCACGAATACAGAAAATTCGTGGTGAACTGCACGCGCTCTTCGCGTCCGTCTTCGTCACGCTTGAGCACATCCACAGTCCAACGTGCGGTCTCGGACGACCACGCCGCCGAGAGCACCTTGTGGCGAAAGCGAATGTGCTTGTCGATCCCCGCATCCCGCGCGGTGTCAGAGATGTACTCACGAATCAATTTGCCTGGAGAAATACTGCTCGAATGCGTCCACGGACGAAAGCCATAGCCCATCGTGAGCATGTCGCTGTCCGAGCGAATTCCTGGGTAGCGAAACAGATCCCAGGTCCCACCGATGCGCTCGCGATTCTCGAGGATCATGTAGTTGAGACACCTCTTCGGAGCGTACTTCTGCAGGTGCCACGCAGCGTCGATCCCTGAGAGGCCCGCGCCGAGGATGAGTACGTCAAAGTGTTCAATCACTGGTGCGATTTCGGTCATCGTTGTGCCGAGCATTCTACCGTAAGGCCAGCCAAACAAGATAGACTCTTGCGGTGAGGTTGCAGCGAGCAAGCGAACACAGAAAGATGCTCTGGGCTAACGGACTCGGAACCACGCTTGAGGTATGCACTAGCCCAAGCACCATGCCATGGGACTGGCGTTTAAGCATCGCAGAGATCCATCAAGACGGGCCGTTCTCGATACTACCGGGGATTGATCGCGCGTTGCTCGTCGCACAGGGAGCCGGGATGACCTTGCACATAGCGGGCACCGCACACTCGTTGGGGCTCTTCGATGGCGTGGAATTTTCCGGTGATTTCGATGCGCGGGCGACGCTTACGGCCGGTCCGGTGCGCGATCTCAATCTGATGGTTCGTCGCGATGCTTCAATCGGGCGCCCGGTGTTGGAGGTGGTTCACATCGAGGCGGGAGTGTGCATTTCGGTGAAGGGCGCGCTTGCGCTGGTGGTGCTCGATGGGTTCATCGCGATGGACTCCAGTGATGGTGCCCTACCCGCGGGTCACTTGGATGTGTTTCTTAGCGATGCGTTAGTTTCTAACCAACCCAACGATACCCATAACACCACGTCGATGACGGCGGTGACGGCGGTGGTAGCGGTGCTCGTCAAATTGGTCGTGGCAGGACCGCCAATGGGAAGTGAACCCTAAACGGAGTCTCACCCACAATACCCCGGCGTGGGTTCTCACGCGATGTGTCGACTCTGTGCTAGGGCAAGCGCATGAGAAGTTCAAGGAAGTCCAGCA
>JANNCG010000968.1:0-5768 GCA_031386385.1 Myxococcales bacterium | reverse complement strand
CACCGCGTCACAACAGTATCTTTTGGCAGGAGCCAACTTTCGCAACGCTGGGCTTCTGAAGCTCGCGACAAAGCTTGAGGCTGAGTCCAAGGGTGAGTTTGAGCACGCTCGATTGGTCGCACAACGAGTGCTGTTTTTAAGCGGCATCGCGGCCAACACTCCTCTCGCAGAGCCCGTTGTGCACAAGGCCCCCATAGAGCAGATGCGCGCAGACCTCGCGCTTGAAAAAGCGCACGCCGACCGCGTGAACGCCGCGGTGCGATTGTGCCGCGAACAGGGTGACAACGGAAGTGCGGACCTGCTTGAGCAGATTCTTGTGAGCACTGAAGAGCACGTTGATTGGCTCGAGACACAAACCGAGCTGAGCGAGACCCTTGGGGTTCAGCTCTATCTTGCCCAGCAGATGTAGTCGCTATCGATAGGCGATTTCGGTGTGATTCGAGGCGAATCACGACGTAGCATTGCAGCCATCTGTCATGGCAAATTCAACGTTGGTAGTTTGTGGTTGTTGCAGTCGGCATATTCGTCCCTCAGAGCCAAACTGCCCGTTCTGTGGGTTGACCGAGACTGACGCGGCCAACGGAATCTCAGCCCCGTCGCCCTGGTACGCAATCGCCGCAGTCTCGGCATCTATCGTACTTTCTGGCTGTCCAGCGATGATGACTCGCTACGGCGCACCACCGCAACCCTCCACGCAAGCAGTGGCTCCGGCTCGCGAAACGATGGAGATTTACGGCGCTCCGCCGCCCATGGTGTCGCACGATGCCGCCGCCGCGATGCCCATGGAGCGGATCGATCCCGCTCCTGGAGTCAACCCAGCGCAGCCGACAGAACCGACGCCGATGAGCGCAGACGCTGGAGCAGTAGCCGAACAAGAATCTAACCGGCCACAATCCACCATCTATGGTGCGCCACCTCCTCGTCATCGCAAATAGATTATATCGGCCAACAGCATGACAACATCCCCCTTCATCGTTTGCGACTCTTGCGCTCGTCACATCCAGCGTTTGGAGCCGGCTTGTCCTTTTTGTACAGCGGATCAAGCGGACGCAAAGAGAGGGATCTCAGGGGCGTCACCGTGGCATGCGGTCGCCGCGATCTCTGCGTCGATCGCGTTGTCTGCCTGCCAAGGGACCTCACAAAATCGCGACATGATGACGATCTACGGAGGGCCTCCGCCTGTGCAAGCAACACAGGACGCGGGAGCCCCCGCACAAGATCCAACATCGAGC
Organism: Myxococcales bacterium; assembly: GCA_031386385.1. GTDB lineage: Bacteria > Myxococcota_A > Polyangia > Polyangiales > JANNCG01. The sequence goes on along the minus strand of JANNCG010000968.1, from coordinate 4,536 downwards.
ACCACCACTCCTGCACAGCCAACCACCGCTTCTGCAAGCGCTGATGGTGGGACTCAAATGAACCCAGATGACTTTCGCGAAGTGGCCATTTATGGCGCGCCGTCGCCGCCCCCGCGTCGTAAGTAGTCTCCGCTCGACGGTCGGGCTTCACACGACCAAAAATGCCGCGTAGTCTTCGCGCGTTGTGACCGAACAATCTCTATCCTACGAAGTCTCGTTTGATCTCTCGCGCCACCTTATCCACGTCAAGTTGAGCATTGAGGGACCGCTTTTAGAGCCCCTTACACTCCAAATGCCTTGCTGGACGCCAGGCAGCTACTTGGTCCGGGAGTACGCCCGACATGTCGAGAATCTCAGAGTAAGTGCGGGCACTACACGCTGTGCCGCACACAAAATGACCAAGGATTCTTGGAGCGTCGCGCACGGAGGGGCCTCATCGCTAACGGTTGAATACAGCGTGTACGCACACGACTTAACGGTACGAACCAACCACGTGTGTGAGTCGCATGGGTACTTCAACGGCGCGGCGACTTTTATGCGACCGGTGCAAGAGAGCGGGGGGTGGGACGGGATTCCCGTGCAGTTAATGATCGAAAAACCGATCACGTCTTGGTCGATCGCGACGGGGCTTAAGTCCGTTGCGGGCAAAGACAACGTGTTTATCGCGCGCGATTTTGAAGAGCTCGTGGACTGCCCGGTGGAGGTCGGTGTGCACGAGCGTCACGATTTTGTCGTGCAAAACAAGCCGCATTCACTCGTGATCTGGGGAGCGGCCGCGCGGTTTGATCGACCCAAGTTGCTCCAAGATATCCGCAACATTGTTGAGACTGAGTGTGCGCTGTTTGGCGGACTTCCGTACGACAGCTACCTCTTTTTGTTGCATCTCGCTCCAGGGATGCGTGGAGGGCTTGAGCACGAGAACAGCACGACGTTGTTAGCGACGCCGGACTCGTTTGACACCGAGAGCGGCTACGAGGATTTGCTCTCGCTGATTGCACACGAATTTTTTCATCTCTGGCAGGTCAAGCGAACTCGGCCTGCAGGGTTGCGTCCCTACCGATACGATCGCGAAAACTACACGCGCATGCTGTGGTTGTTTGAGGGAGGGACCAGCTACTACGACTGGATGCTTCTGCGGCGCTCAGGGCTGGTGTCGCCGAAGAAGTACCTCGATCATTTGGCTAGCGAAATTGCACGAATTGAAGACACTCCAGGGCGCTTTGCGCAGACGGTCGAAGAGGCGAGCTTTGACGCGTGGATCAAGCTGTATCGTCCGGATGAAAACTCTGTCAACAGCACCGTGTCGTACTACCTCAAGGGCGAGATTGTCTGCGCGTTGATCGACCTTGAGCTTCGCTCGCGCTCAAAGGGAACAAAGAGCTTCGACGACGTACTGCGCTATCTGTGGTCCGAGTATGGGCAGCAGCAAAAGGGGGTCGACGAGGACAACGTTGAGTCTGTCTTTGCAGCCGCGACTGGGATCGACGTGAGTGACGTGATTGATCATTTGGTGCGGAGCAAAAAGCCCATCGCTTACGATGAATATTTTGCGAAGTTTGGTCTCACAGTGAAAACACGTGGGGCCAAAGGTGCGGCGCTCGGTGTGCGGCTGCGCAATGAAGGTTCGAAGGTCTTTTTGGGCAGCGTTCTTCGCGACTCTGCCGCTGAAAATGCAGGACTCGCGCCCAACGATGAGCTTATCGCCATCGATGGACGACGAGTGGATGATGGGACGCTACGAAAGCGACTTGAGTCGCGCAAACCCGGTGAGACGATTGAGGTGCTGTACGCACGTCGTGAGCTGATGGCGAGCACCAAGGTTTTGCTCGCAGAGCCGTCACCGGATGGGTACGAGATCGCCGTTGGAAGCGGGAGCTCAGAGAGCGCTCGAGCGCTTGGAGCCCGTTGGCTCGGACCCAATGCGGAGGCGTTTTTTGCGCTCGAAACGGTGAGTGTATGAGCATTGAAGGCAAGCCCGCGAGTGCGTCAAAGACGATCATGACGGAGCTGGTGTTTCCGCAACACGCAAACGCGTTGGGCAAGGCGTTTGGAGGGCAAGTGATGGCCTGGGCGGATATGACCGGAGGCATCTGCTCGATGCGCCACACCGGCGGGACGACTGTGACTGCGAGCGTTGATGATCTGCAGTTTGAGCGGCCCTTAGCCATTGGCGATGTGGCTGTGATCGAGGCTCGGGTGAACGCGACTTTTCGCTCGTCGCTTGAGATTGAAGTCGTGGTGTATGGCGAGCATCCAAGCACGGGCAATCGGTGGGTATGTGTCACCACTTGGATGACTTTTGTCGGGATCGACGATCAAGCGAAGCCGCGTGAGATTCCGGCGTTGATCGCAGAAAACGAAGATGACGCCAAACGGATCCGTGAGGCAACCGAGCGACGCAACGAGCGCTTAGTGAAGCGCAAGAAGCATATGTAGACGTCTGTTGAGTGATCGCGTGGATCACTCAAACTCAAGTCGAAAGCGCATATCAAAACCAGCGTTTACGCTGCGGCTCTGGGTGTTGTTGTCGACCGAGATTTGCCCGCCCAGTTGGCGATTGATCTCGCCGTCGATCGTGCCTCGCGCTTCTCATTGCTCAGTGATGTTCACCGTCGCACCAGCGCGAATACCTGCGGCGAGTGGCACGCGTACCGTCACCTGCGGGACTGTGCGTCCCTGCGCGGGCGAGTAGCCACTCGTGATGTTGAAGTCATCAATGAGCGGAACATTTCGTCGCACCAAACGATCGACACCCGCGAGGTTAGACAGCGCTTCTACGGCGAGAATTTGGCCAAATTCTCCGGCTCCAAGCTGATCGAGCTCAGCGCGTGTCATGCGAAAGGTGAGCATTAGAGCGATGTCTTCGCGGGACAGTGTGGGGTCTGCGCTCATATCAAGCGAGAAGCGCTCACGGGTGCCATAAGCGTGAAGGTCAATGCGCCACTGGTTGCGGTTGGTGCCTTCGCTGCTGCTGCGACGAATCTCAGTGACCGCGAGCACATCAAACGCCGGAGAGATGCGCTCGGGATTATCAAAATCAATGCGCGAGCGGCGGATGTCAAACTCGTTTCCGCGAAAAAAGATGCGCCCGCGCGGGATGCTCAGTTGGCCTAGAATGCTGGGGCGCTGGTCCGTACCAACCACACGAATGGCTGTGTTTTGACCGGCAAAAATCACATCAGCGTCAATCAAGTTGTTGCGAACCCGGATGGGCTCTCGCGCGCGAACGGTCAGCGCGAGCTGCACGCGGTCTTGCGCGGGGTCGTAGGGTTCAGCGCTCGAGCTGCTGCTGACGCCGTTGTTTTCTTGAATCAACGAGAGGTCTATGGGGCGTGTATAACGTACACGTCCTAGAGTGATCTCTCCGTTGATTGTCGGGATACTGTCGCCATCCGCAAAGTTAACCCGGGCGTCGGCATCAAGGGCGACCTCTGCACCGGACATTGGCTCAAACGAAAAATTGCGCACAATCACCGGAACATCCACGCGCTCAATCTCTCGTCCGCGAACCCTCACGACACCTCCCGAGAGGTCCACAGTGCTCGGGCCGTAGCGCGCGCGGGCCCGCTCGATGGAGAGCTCGGTTCCGGTGAAGCGAAGGGTGAGATCAAGATCTTCGATGGACTGTGGGAGGGCGCTCGAGTGCAGCGAACCATCGCTTAGTTGAATCAAGCCATTGAGCTCAGGGGCGGTGACCGTTCCGTTGACGGCCAGAGAAAACTCGGCCAGTCCGTGGGCTTCATCAAGCGTTGGGACCCGCCCGCTGAGCCGCGCGAGGTTGATCGTGCCACCCACTGCAAGCGCGAGTGAGCCATCCACCGAGCCGCCTCCAGAGACATCAAGCTGGACCCCCTCGGGTCCAACAATTCGCGTACTTTGCACAACCCGTTGTGCGGCCTGACCTCGCTGTACCGGCGCAAACAACGCTGGAATGGTTGCACACAGCGACGGATCCCGCGCCGCATCCGGTGCGATCCAAAGCCTGCCATCATTACCACAGATCGCCAGCGTCTCTCGCGGAGGCAGAGACGCGTTAACTCCCAGCGCGCGGACTTCAAAAGCCGACACGTTGAGACGGCCACGTGCGTGCAACGGATCGCGAAGTGAGAGCGCGTCAAGCTGCAGCGAGAGAGCCGCGCGGGCCAGCGGCGTTGTGCCCAAGCGTGCGAGTGTCCGCGCAGGGACCCAGGGAAGCAAATTCACCGGGCTTTGACTGCCATTTTCTGAGATATCAAGAGTGCCCTCGATCACGCCATCACGCCACGAGCGCGTAAAATCTCGCTGCCAGTGACCGTCCACGTCCTGCCAAGGCTCTTGCACGAAGGGATGCAAAAATGAGCCGTTCGCGCGCACACGCGACTCAACCGCGTCGATCTGCACGGCCCATCGGGTGGGGTCCGGAAGGACCGCTGAGACAACGGGGGCGCGTGTTCGTGCGAGGATCTGCGCGTTGATGCGATCTTGCTCTGCACGAGCGCTTGGATCCGGTGCCGATCGCAGCCGGATGTTCACATCGCCAAACTCTCGTTGCGCACC
>JANNCG010000956.1:0-4324 GCA_031386385.1 Myxococcales bacterium | reverse complement strand
ATGCGGCGCGTGACGGCTTGGATGCACTCCAAGCGAGTGAGTGTTCCAGGTCCTGGGGTACCAGTACCGGTGAACCCAATGCGCTGACGGCAGGTCGGTGCAGACGGATCGATTGTGCGGTCGTAGTACCAGCCCGGCATTGCGCTCACGGGTCGGTACTGCATCGCGTTGCCCGTGGGGAACGTCGAGATCTGAGCAATATCGCAGACCACATGGACTACGCCAGCAGCGTCTGTGAACATACGATCAGCTTCGTTTTCTGGTGGGGTGCGACCACGAGTTGCGTCGCACATCATCTGTCCTTCGGGGAGAAGCTCACGTACAAGACACTGCACGGTGTCGTTGCCCATGGAGTCGCCAGTGACCTGCAACACGCGGGGAAGACACTTGCCGCTCAAACGAGACTGAATCTTGGCCACAATGGTTTGCATTGCAGAAGAGAAGTTGTTCGAACAGATGGAGGTGACCAAGCCGTTGCGGCAAGGCTGACCGTTGCAAGCCGGAAACTCGTCAAAGCGACGAGCCAACTCAACTACGCGACGAGACGGAAACGCCATGGATTGAGCGTTAGAGCAGCTGCGCATGGGGTCATAAGTGCTGCCTTCACGACGACACGCAGGGACCATGTGAGTGCAGTTTGGATCTTGGTTCGCATGACGCATGGCGAATGGACCTGCGGTGCCTTGCATCCCAGCGATCGAGGCCATTGAGTTGCGAGCGAGGAAGTCGTTAGGTCCGCTGCCGCCAGGAGTACCAAGCAACATGTCCCAGTTGATGATCGGCGCCATGCCCGCTGTCGGGTTTGGCGTCGTTGGGATCGCAAGCGGAACTCCAGTGATCGCTGCAAACACGATGCGCTCTGGGTGACCTGGCTTCAGAGAGAGCAAGTCTTGGTTCCATCGGCTCATCGTGGCGGCTGCTGCCGTGTTGTAATAACGGTCCATCGGCCACGTTGGATCGCGGGTGTCTCCGGGCGTGTACAGATAGAAACGAAGGTCCGGGTTGGTTGGGTGCGCCCACTGCATCGACGCGGTGTTGTACACTTGGGTTGCGTCATTGCACGCGGCGCCCGTCTGCGCTGAGAAGCCCGCATCGTTTGCACAATTGCGAACCGATCCGTCCTCTTCGTCTGTGAGCTCGATGATCGCAAGCAGCGCGTCTTCGCGCAAAAACCCAGCGTTGACTGAGGTATTGCCAGCCATCAAACGTGCATTCTTCTGAACCAACGCGCGCCAAACTGCCTCAAGTTGTGACTCAAGACCACAGCCGTTGACGAACAACCCAGCGTTGCACTTAAACCAATCGGCAAACTGCGCAGGCATACGCGATGAAGCGTTCATGCCAGCGACGTCACAGCTCATGTCTGCAGCATTGGAGCAAAACGTGATGAACGCAGGAAACTGGTTCGGGTCGTTGTTGCATGCCATCGGACGAAATCCTGCGGGTGCCGTCTCTGCGTTTGGACGACGGGGCGCCCAAGGCAAGTGGCTCTGCAGTGCCGGTCCGTTGCGAATCGGGTTGAGCAAGCCGTCATCACCGCGATCGCTGTCGTCACAACCTGGAACGGTCGATCCAGGCGTGCCCAAGTCCGACGACACCACACCCACGTGAAGGTCTTTCACTGCGGGATACTTCGGCACATCGTCAGCATTGCCCGCCATGCATGTGTGCTCAGGAGCCATCGGATTCATGCGCGAAATGCAGGGAGGACTCACCAGCAGGTCGATCAAGGGCCCGAACTGCGCCATGATGTTGGTCTGGTTGTCACGCATTGATCCGGAGTTGTCGACCACGAGGACCATGTCCACTTTGTCTACCGATTCATTGCGAACCTCTTCAGAGATTCCGGACTGAGTCACAGGAATCACAGCCGCCAAAGGGCGCTCAAGGCAGCCCAACGCAGTTGCGCCTAAAGCGCCGATTACACCGAGAGCTGCACTCCAGCCGCTCCATCCGTTTCGAACCACTATCATTTTATTCCTTTAGCCTCCGACGGTGAGTCGACGGACTCACCCTCATTGATTCAGCGTTAATTTGGCGCAGGCACTGCACTTAGCTTCTAATTACAACGCTACGTTGAGTGTATCGATCCTCAGTGAAAAGGGTCAAACCCTTTCAACAAAACGTAGCCTACATCTCGAAAGGTCTGCAAAGGACGGACCGCGAGAACTGACCCACGAAATTATCTAAAATATCTTTTAATTTCATTAGTTTAGATTGGATGAGAGAGCATGTTTGGCCGCGGGCGCTTGCCAACTATGGTTGGCAGTAAAGCAGGGAGTGCTAACTAGGGTTGTCGCTGAGGTGAATCCGCGACCGACCCCGGCTCAGAGCTTAAATACACTCGAGCCTCACTATGGCACCGGGTGCAGGGCCACCTCCGGGAGCGAATGAGATTCGCTGTGCACAGTAGCGGTCTGCGAGATCAAGTCGACGATCGTAGTACCAACCGACGGCTGCGCTCACGGGTCGGTAGCGCGTCGCAACAGGCCCCGTCGCAGGGATGGTTGAGACCTGCGAGATGTCGCACACCGAGTGTGTCACGCCCGTCGGGTCCACAAAAATTCTGTCCGCCTCAAGCTCAGGGATCGTGCGACCACGGGCCGGATCGCAGCCACTCTGTCCTTCGGGAAGATACTCGCGAACCAGAACGCCCTCCGCAAGATCGTTGCCATTGGTGTCTGAGACAATCCGCAACGGCTGAGACAAGCATCGACCACTCTCCAACCGCGAGCGAATAAGCTGCACAATGCCCTCTCGCGCAGACGACAATTCGCTCGCACAAATCGAGGCGACCAACCCATTGCGGCACGGCTGACCGTTGCACGCGGGGTACTCATCGAAGCGTCGGGCGAGCTCGACTACGCGACGAGATGCAAACGCCATCGACTGAGCCATCGCGCCGCTCGCGCATGAACGCATGGGGTCATAAGTGCTGCCTTCACGACGACACGCTGGGACCATGTGAGTGCAGTTTGGATCTTGGTTCGCATGGCGCATAGCGAATGGACCCGCAGTGCCTTGCATACCCGAGATCGAACCCATTGAGTTGCGAGAGAGAAAGTCGTTAGGACCGCGGCCTCCAGGAGGACCAAGTAACATGTCCCAGTTGATGATCGGCGACAGACCCTCTACGGGGTTCGGCATCGTTGGGATCACCAGCGGAACACCAGTGATTGCAGCGAACACAATATGCTCGGGATGACCGGGCTTCAGAGAGAGCAAGTCTTGGTTCCATCGGCTCATCGTGGCGGCGGCTGCCGTGTTGTAATAACGGTCCATCGCCCACGTTGGGTCGCGACTGTCCCCGGGTGTGTAAAGATAAAATCTTTGGTCAAGATTGCTGGGATGCGCCCACTGCTGAGAGGCTGCGTTGTACACCTGAGTTGCGTCGTTGCATGCTGCGCCCGATTGCGCTGAGAAGCCCAAGTCGTTTGCGCAGTTGCGAACCGATCCGTCTTCTTCGTCCGTGAGAACCACAATCGCAAGCAGCGCGTCTTCACGCAAAAACCCAGCGTTGACTGAGGTATTGCCAGCCATCAAACGTGCATTCTTCTGAACCAATCCGCGCCAAACTGCCTCAAGCGGCGACTCAAGACCACAACCGTTGATGAACAGCCCCACATTGCACTTAAACCAATCAACAAACTGTGCGGGCCTCCGCGTTGATGCGTTGATCCCAACAATGTCGCAGGACAGGTCGGTAAGGTCGGAGCAAAATGTGACAAACGGAGGAAACTGGTTTGGGTCGTTGTTGCATGCCATTGGACGAAACGCTGGAGGCGCTGTCTCTGCGTTGGGACGACGAGGCGCCCAAGGCAAGTGGCTCTGCATCGCAGAGCCGTTGTGAATCGGATTTAGAATCCCATCGTTGCCGCGGTCTGGATCATCACAACCGGGGACGGGCAACCCAGCCGTTCCCAAATCCGAAGAGATCACTCCCACGTGAAGATCCCGAACGGCTGGATACTTAGCGACATCGTCGTCGTTGCCCTCGACGCAGGGGTGCTCAGGAGCCTCTGGATTGATGACCGATCGACACGGCGGATGAACAAGTGCGTCTAGCATCGGAGCGAACTGCGTCATCAAATTGCTCTGGTTATCGAGCATGGATGAGGAGTCATCAATGAGCAGCAAGAGATCCACCGAGTTGACACGGTTGCTTCGAACGGGCTCAATCGCGCATGGGATCCTTACGTCTTCGCGAAATACAACGTTTGCGCGGCAACCCGCGAAACCGCTGATCGCTACAATGAGTCCAGCGATAGAGCGACCGTCACACATCCAGCGTTTCAACCAAACGACCACTATCAAACCAACCTTA